>NZ_JBFNGB010000069.1:0-201 GCF_046035835.1 Helcococcus bovis | reverse complement strand
TTTTGCACTAAGAAATCTTTCAAGATACAGATTTGCTTTAGTTGATGAATGCTCTGATTGGAAAAGAAAACTAGTCGCTATTCTTGACCAAGTTTTTCCAGAATATTCAACACTTTTTTCTAATATCTATGGAGTTACTTCAAAAGAGCTTTTATCTAAATATCCTCTTCCAGAAGATATGCTCTCCATTTCTTCACAAGA
>NZ_JBFNGB010000068.1:0-209 GCF_046035835.1 Helcococcus bovis | reverse complement strand
TTATCCTTAGGATTAGAACCTTTATCCTTTTCTTCATCATCAGTGAAACCATCACCATCATCATCTTTATCAGTTAAATCAGGTTCACCGTCTCTGTCTGTATCTCTTTGAACTGTTATTTTAACAATATCTCTAACCTTAGATCCATCTTCGTTAGTAACTTCAACAGTAATAGTGAAATCTCTTTGTTCTTCAGTGTCACCCCAGTC
>NZ_JBFNGB010000067.1:0-222 GCF_046035835.1 Helcococcus bovis | reverse complement strand
AAATGAGAAATACGCACCAACAGCAGAAGCAATCGAAAAAGCATACGGTGAAGATTTAACAGAAGAAGATGTAAAACAAGCTATTAAGTTCACACCAGAGTATGATGGAGATTACAAAGTAGAGTTTGATGGATTTAATAAAAACCAAGAAGGTCCACAAGAAATACAAGTAACAGTGAAATATCCAGATGGTACAGAAGATCAAGTAACAGTTACAGTAAA
>NZ_JBFNGB010000066.1:0-223 GCF_046035835.1 Helcococcus bovis | reverse complement strand
ACGGTGTAACGGTTGGCAAAGATGGAAAATTAACAGGTACACCAAATGTAGCGTTTAATGGAGATGAAGAAACTAAAGATATTACAATTCCAGTGACTTTAACAAATGGTAAAGATGAAGTTGTAGAAAATGTTACTGTAACAGTACAAAGGGATACAGATGGTGATGGTCAACCAGATGTGACAGACCAAGACGATGATGGCGATGGCTACTCAGATGAATT
>NZ_JBFNGB010000065.1:0-231 GCF_046035835.1 Helcococcus bovis | reverse complement strand
CTGCGATTGAGTAGTTTGGATAAACCATTTTTGTAATTTTCGCTTTAACTAATGCCATCTTATTCTAATTCCTCTATATATTTTTTAACTTCCTGCCCAACTAAAATTTTATCGTCTTCAAGTAAAATTGGTCTTTTCACAAGCATTCCATTTGTAGATAATATCTTATATTTTTCATCTAAAGTCATATCATTTAATTTATCTTTGATTTTATTTTCTTTGTAAATTGTC
>NZ_JBFNGB010000064.1:0-231 GCF_046035835.1 Helcococcus bovis | reverse complement strand
TACAATTTACAAAGAAAATAAAATCAAAGATAAATTAAATGATATGACTTTAGATGAAAAATATGATATATTATCTACAAATGGAATGCTTGTGAAAAGACCAATTTTACTTGAAGACGATAAAATTTTAGTTGGGCCGGAAGTTAAAAAATATATAGAGGAATTAGAATAGGATGGCATTAGTTAAAGCGAAAATTACAAAAATGGTTTATCCAAACTACTCAATCGCAT
>NZ_JBFNGB010000063.1:0-233 GCF_046035835.1 Helcococcus bovis | reverse complement strand
ATTTAGTCCAGGTTTTAATTCATCTATATAAGTTGTTCCTAGTGTATATTTTTTATCATCCTTCATCAATACATCTACTATTAAAACTATATCTTTTTTTACATCTTTAGATTCATTTTTAATTATTCCATCAACAACTTTTTGTTCCTTATCATCTTTATTATAATCTCTAAAAGTTACCCTGAAGTCTTCACTTTTATTTAATGTATTTGTTTTTGAACAACCTATCAAAA
>NZ_JBFNGB010000062.1:0-273 GCF_046035835.1 Helcococcus bovis | reverse complement strand
TTCTCCTCCTTGAAGCTTTTGTCTTCCTTATTAAGGGTTACGCCTCTTCTTTACGTCTTTATGCGTATGAGCTGGATAGCACATTCGTTGCTGTATGTCTAACGAGGTTGCATTGTCGTAAAGTTCTAGAGGGAACTTTTTCTATCTAAATTTTTTGAAACTAGGTGATTTTATGTTTTACATTGGTATTGATATCGCAAAGAAAAACCACGAAGCTTCTATTATTGACTCTTCTGGAAAATCCTTATCTAAAAGTATATCTTTTTCTAATAC
>NZ_JBFNGB010000061.1:0-282 GCF_046035835.1 Helcococcus bovis | reverse complement strand
CATTAAAGGTTTAGAAAAGTTTAGGGATTTTCTTGATTATTTTAATCTTGATATTAACAATTGCATTATTGGAATGGAAGCAACTGGTCACTATTGGCTTAGTCTTTATTCTTTTCTTCTAGAGCTTGGATTTAATTGTATTGTAATAAATCCAATTCAATCAGAAGCTTTCAGAAAAATGTACATAAGACAAACTAAAAATGATGCTATTGACTCTTTTGTTATCGCTCAAATCATGAGATTTGGAGAATACTCAATCTCAAATTTTTCTGATGAAGATAT
>NZ_JBFNGB010000060.1:0-326 GCF_046035835.1 Helcococcus bovis | reverse complement strand
TCATATCGCGTCTGCAAATTTGGGCTCTTTCCTTTTCGCTCGCCGCTACTAAGAAAATCGAGTTTTCTTTCTCTTCCTCCGGGTACTTAGATGTTTCAGTTCTCCGGGTTTTCCTCCTATATACCTATGTATTCAGTATATGGTACATGACTCTTCATCATGTGGGTTTCCCCATTCGGACACCCACGGGTCGTAGCTTGTTGCAGCTCACCGTGGTTTTCGTTCGCTAACGTCCTTCTTCGGCTCCATATGCCAAGGCATTCACCTTGCGCTCTTTTCTGTTTGACCAGAAATATTTCATAATATTTAATTGTTTTAGGTTCAAA
>NZ_JBFNGB010000059.1:0-329 GCF_046035835.1 Helcococcus bovis | reverse complement strand
GTCTAGTAGAATTATCTGGAAAGATAAACCATAGAAGGTAAAGGTCCTGTATACGAAAGACAGATTAAAGCAGCATAAAAGAGTACCATCGAACACGTGGAATTCGGTGGGAATATAGGGGGACCACCCCCTAAGGCTAAATACTACCATATGACCGATAGTGAAGAGTACCGTGAGGGAAAGGTGAAAAGAACCCCGGGAGGGGAGTGAAATAGAATCTGAAACCTTGTGCTTACAATCAGTGGAAGCAGACAGGATCTGTAACCACGTACTTTTTGTAGAACGGGCCAGCGAGTTATGGTATGAGGCGAGGTTAAGTAATTAAGTTA
>NZ_JBFNGB010000058.1:0-362 GCF_046035835.1 Helcococcus bovis | reverse complement strand
AAGGTAATAACAGCAATTCTTATTAATAAAACATATATATGAATTGGAAATATAAATAAAAGAGGATGTTGCAAATAACTAATTATTATTGCAACATCCCATATTTTTATAAGTAACATTTTATAACAGCGACATAAAAATTTAATTTTGATATAATAGAATAAAACAAGACAGGAGAATAAAATGAAACTTATTTGCTATAAAAAATGCAGCACTTGTAAGGCTGTTGAAAAAATGTTAAAAGAAAAAAATATTCAGTACAAATACAGAAATATTGATACTGAAAATCCGTCAAAAGAAGAGTTAAAGTTGTGGCACGAAAAATCTGGATTAGATATAAAAAAATTCTTCAATACGAGTGG
>NZ_JBFNGB010000057.1:0-389 GCF_046035835.1 Helcococcus bovis | reverse complement strand
ATAGGTTCAGTGTTGACTCTTATAAAACTGATCGAAAGATCATAAAATTGAATTAAATGATTTTCCTAGGTAGCTCAATGGCGGAGCACTCGGCTGTTAACCGATAGGTTGTGGGTTCGAGTCCCACCCTGGGAGCCAATATGCCGGGGTGGCGGAACAGGCAGACGCACAGGACTTAAAATCCTGCGGAGGTTAAACTCCGTATCGGTTCGATTCCGATCCTCGGCACCATTTAATTTTACATTTAATAGCGCGGGATGGAGCAGTTCGGTAGCTCGTCGGGCTCATAACCCGAAGGTCATAGGTTCAAATCCTGTTCCCGCAACCACATTCACTAAGATAGCTAGAATTGGCTATCTTTTTTTATCTTTATTATTTTTATTTTAAAA
>NZ_JBFNGB010000056.1:0-400 GCF_046035835.1 Helcococcus bovis | reverse complement strand
ACAAAATATGAAGTAAATATTAATCAAGGAATCGAAAAGCACAAACTTGATTTAAAAGAAATGAAAAATTTTGAATTTAGAATTAAGTGATACAATATTAATATATTAATTTTATACGTATTGAAATTAAATAGGGACAATATCTTATGGGGATGCTATATTAATTTAGCATTCTCATTTTTATAACAATTAAATTAATAAAAATACAAAATATTTAAAAATAATTTATGAGGTTATTATGGAAAAAATAGAAATTATATATAAAATGTATTCAAAACTTATGTTAAAAGAATCTTACTTTATATTAAATGACTTTTATTTGGCACAAGATGCTTTATCTGAAGCTTTTATAAAAATTATGAAAAATATGAATAAGATTGATATAAATGATTTTTATAAA
>NZ_JBFNGB010000055.1:0-447 GCF_046035835.1 Helcococcus bovis | reverse complement strand
GAATATGCTAGAGATAGTATAGTTTCTTCGGAAACTTGTATACAGGTGGTGCATGGTTGTCGTCAGCTCGTGTCGTGAGATGTTGGGTTAAGTCCCGTAACGAGCGCAACCCTTATCTTTAGTTACCAGCATTTCGGATGGGGACTCTAGAGAGACTGCCGGTGATAAACCGGAGGAAGGTGGGGATGACGTCAAATCATCATGCCCTATATGTCTTGGGCTACACACGTGCTACAATGGTCTGAACAAAGCGCAGCTACCTCGTGAGAGCAAGCGAATCGCATAAAACAGATCTCAGTTCGGATTGTAGGCTGCAACTCGCCTACATGAAGTCGGAGTTGCTAGTAATCGTGGATCAGAACGCCACGGTGAATGCGTTCCCGGGTCTTGTACACACCGCCCGTCACACCATGGGAGTTGGCAATACCCGAAGCCGTCGAGCTAACC
>NZ_JBFNGB010000054.1:0-484 GCF_046035835.1 Helcococcus bovis | reverse complement strand
AAAAAAATAAAAAAAGCTTGACAAGTGAAAACTCAGATGATAATATATAAAAGTTCACTTAAGAAAATCTTGAAAAGAAAAATAAAAAAAAGCTTGACAAGACAGAGTAAAAGTGATAATATATAAAAGTCGTCACAAGAGAGATCTTGAGACAATAAAGAACCTAAACAAATAAATAACGTCAATAACTTTTGAGTATGATAATTTCAAAAATAATAAAAAGCTAGATCAAACTTTATTTTGAGAGTTTGATCCTGGCTCAGGACGAACGCTGGCGGCGTGCTTAACACATGCAAGTTGAACGAGAATTTTTTAATAGATTTCTTCGGAATGAAATTAAAAAAGGAAAGTAGCGAACGGGTGAGTAACACGTGAGAAACCTGCCTTTCACAAAGGGATAGCCTCGGGAAACCGGGATTAATACCTTATGACACGGAGATATCGCATGATAATTTCGTTAAAGAATTTCGGTGAAAGATGGTCT
>NZ_JBFNGB010000053.1:0-540 GCF_046035835.1 Helcococcus bovis | reverse complement strand
AGAAATCTATCTCCATTTGAGCCCAGTAAAGCTCTTCTTTAAGCCTTTTAATCTCATCTATCTCTTCTTCAGAATATTCTTTTTTAAGTTGTTTTTTAGGCAATTTAGTATCTTTAGTCATACTTGAAGGTCTTCCTCTTTTCTTTGGTTTTAGTCCATCAAGACCTTGATTTCTAAAATCATTTACCCATCTAGCAATTAAAGATGGATTATTAATCCTAAATTGATTAGCAATTTCTTGGTAGGACATTTCTCCTGTTAAGTACAACTTTACTATATTTTGCTTAAAATCAAAAGAGTAATTTTTATTTTTTCTTGAAACTTTTAATCCCTCATAGCCTTGAGACTTAAATGCGTTGACCCATCTTCTTACAATTGACTCATTACTAATTCCATATTTTTTAGCTAAAAATATACATCCTCCCTCATTATTTAAGTATGCTTTCACTACTTTCATTTTAAATTCTGTACTATATTTTGACATGAAAAAACTGACCTCCTTCAAGTTGGTTTTAGGTCCAACTTTTTGGGGTCAGTTCA
>NZ_JBFNGB010000052.1:0-570 GCF_046035835.1 Helcococcus bovis | reverse complement strand
ATAATGATGCTACTAAAATTAATAATGATAATTTTCTAAGTTTCATTTTTATCCTCCTGAATGTTTATAAATACAGTATAGCATATATACTTTTTTTTTCAATAATTTGTATAATTTTTTATAGCTTAAATTATTAAATAATAGGATAATATTTTAAATAATAAATAATAAATAATAAATAATAAATAATAAATGATAAAAAATTAAAATTAAATAAATTAACAAAAATTTTAAAATTCACAATTTTTTATTATAGTTATTTAATTTTTTTAATATCATTTTTCGTCCCCTAGAATAAATTTGCCTAACATTTTGTATGTTTTTTCCTGTTTTATTTGATATTTCTAAGTATGAATAACCTTCAATTTTCATTATTATAATTTTTGAGTATTTTTCTGGAATTTGTAGTAATATACTATAAATATTATCGAATATTTCTCTTGAATATTCATCGTTATATTCATTATTTATATTATCAATTGTAAAATCTTTACATTGTTCAAATTTATTTTTATTGTATATATCAATTGAACAATTTCTAATTATTTTGATACAATATTTTTTTGTTTT
>NZ_JBFNGB010000051.1:0-645 GCF_046035835.1 Helcococcus bovis | reverse complement strand
ACTCCGATTACTTTTTTTGCTTTTTTAGCAAAGATTTGCGAAATTGTTCCCGTGCCGCAATATAGATCGTAAACTGTCTTGTTATCTATTTCTCCGGCAAATTCTACCGCTCTATTGTATAGATTTTCAGCCCCTTTTGGATTTGGTTGGAAGAATGAGAATGGACTTATATTAAAAATTAATCCATTAATTTTTTCTGTTAAATGCTCTTCTCCCCAAATTTTCGTAATTGTATCGGGCTTGATTGCATCAGAAATTGAATCTGAAATTGTGTGGTAAAATGAAGTTATTTTTCCTTCAATATTCATACTTTGGAAGCCTGAAATGAAGTCATCAAAAATTTCTTGAGTAAGCTTATCAGTTGTTGCTGTTACAAGATTTAGCATGAATGCTTTTTGATAAAATGAATATCTTATTACAAAAAACTTTAAAAATCCATGATGTGAAACTTTATGGTAAAAATCAAATTCATATTTTCTAAAGAAATTTTGTGTGTATTCTCGTATTACTTCAAAATCAGTGTGCGATATTTGACATCCTCCATCTTCAACTATTTCATAAAAACGACCGACTTTATGCATTCCTAATGTCAATGGTCCATGCTTAACTTCGTCACCAAATGTGTATTCCATCTTATTTCTGTAG
>NZ_JBFNGB010000050.1:0-663 GCF_046035835.1 Helcococcus bovis | reverse complement strand
TAAAAAATTACTTAAATTTGCGCACAGCAAACAAGCCTAACAAAATTAGGCTTTAAAATATGAATTAACAATTAAATATTGGGAATGTAGGATTTGTTGTCACGCAATACTGCAAAAATGATGTTAGTAAGCTTTCTAGCAACGGCTCCAATAGCTGTTCCATGTGCTTTTCCTCTATCTCTCATACCTTGATAGTATTTAGATAGAGCAGGATCTCTAAATGCAGCAACAGTTGCTGATAGCCAAATTGCTCTTCTTAAGTATGGTGAACCTCTTTTAGATATTTTAGTATTTGAAGCACTAAATTCTCCGGATTTCTTAACTGAAACATCAAGACCAGCATAAGCAACTAACTGACTTGCTTTTTCAAATCTTGAAATATCACCAATTTCTGAAAAAATAGCTGCTCCAAGGACATTACCAATGCCAGTAATTGAAGTAATTACAGGGCAAAGTTGATCAAGCATAGAAGATATTTCTTTTTCAATTTCATTAATTTGATCTTCTAAAAATGAGAGTTGATTAATGATTTGTTTGATTTGGAAAGAAAAAGATCTTTTTGCAAATTTAATTCCAAAGGAGTTTGAAGCTATAGCTTGAATCTCTTCAGCCTTTTTTAGACCAAATCGTCCATTACTACATTTTGATAGAAGAGTTGATAAC
>NZ_JBFNGB010000048.1:0-774 GCF_046035835.1 Helcococcus bovis | reverse complement strand
TTAAATTTTTAATTTAGTTTTAATTATACTTATTAAATAAATTAATTTTATTAAACTCTCTGCTTCCTTTTATCAGCTATCACACTTCCAATCATCATAAATATTACACTCCATAAAGTCAAAACAAATATACTTGTCACAAAATTTCCACCAATTATCACATTCCTTACCATAACTGAATTATCCGCCACTTTGTTTGCAAATAAATAGCTAAATGGGCTATATAATTTTATGATATTTACATTTAATAAATTTGTTAAAATCACACCTACTAATATAAATCCTGAAGTCATTGCAATAAGTAGATTTTTACTCTTTGTATATATTGAAAATAGCGTTGCTATTGATGATATTAAAAAGCCTTGTAATATCATTACAATAAATGTCTTTATTAGATACTGCCAAATTGGCATTGTAGATATTGTTTTTAGTGCTTCTTCTTCATTTATGCTATTAAAGTTTTTAACATATGTTAAATAATGAATTACCGGTTGTTTTATTTCTCCAAATCCTTCTGTAATTACACCATTTAATATTGCAAATACAAATATCAAAAAACAAAATATTGATAATATATATGTCTGTGAAAATACTTTTGTAATATTGTACTTAAATCTATTTACAGGTTGTGTATATATCATGTTAAGCTGATTACCATTTTCTTTTTCTGATACATAACCATGAAGTATCATAAACATGATTACACCCAAAAAAATTATATCTAAGTCTTGATATCTTAACATTCTGTATGCGGTGTAAATACCAGAGTTTGTT
>NZ_JBFNGB010000047.1:0-819 GCF_046035835.1 Helcococcus bovis | reverse complement strand
TAGAAAAACCATACACAAAAATAACAACAGACACAACAGAATTTAAGTATTTTGAAAAAGATAAATCAGGAACATATCAAATAAAAAAACTCTATCTAAACCCATATCTTGATATGTACAACAGTGAAATACTAAGCTATGAAATATCAAAACACCCAACAATAGAACCAATCCTAAAAGCTTCAGATAAAGCCATAAAAATAACTAACAAAAGTAAAGAAAAAAGAATATTCCACTCAGATCAAAGCTGGGCATATCAAAAAAATCAATATACATCAAGGCTAGAAACAAAGGGAATCACCCAATCTATGTCCAAAAAAGGCAACTGCTTAGACAACTCACCAATGGAAAACTTCTTTGGAATACTAAAACAAGAAATATATTACGGAAGAAAATTCTACTCATATGAACACTTAAAACAAACAATAGAAGATTTTATAAAATATTACAACGAAGAAAGAATAAAAGAAAAATTAAGATACTTATCACCAATAGAATACAGAAAGAAGAATGCAACATAAAAATTTCCTACCTCTAGGGGTAGGAAAGGAAAATCAAAACTACCAGCTTAGCTGGTAGTTTACACAGCGCCTATATGGCGCAAATACCAGCACGCCCCTATTGGGGCTTAGAGTATTCTATCACATGCACCACTATCCCAAATACTTCTACAAGTAATTATTTGAAAGATATTTTTGAACACTTATTCTTAAAAATTAATCATATAATTATCTAGTTTAAAATTCATAAACCTATTGATTTCTAGCTTTTTAGAGTCTATAATACACTATTACCTTGTCATCAATACTAGAGCTTCAG
>NZ_JBFNGB010000046.1:0-962 GCF_046035835.1 Helcococcus bovis | reverse complement strand
TCTCTAATAACGATTATTAGCAGTACAGGAATTTCAACCTGTTGTCCATCGCCTACGCTTTTCAGCCTCAGCTTAGGTCCCGACTAACCCTGAGAGGACGAGCCTTGCTCAGGAAACCTTAGGTTTTTGACGGGTGAGATTCTCACTCACCTTCTCGCTACTCATGCCAGCATTCTCTCTTGTGTACTCTCCACCTATCTTTCGATTCAGCTTCAACGTGTACACAATGCTCCTCTACCAATCTAGAGACGAGAAGTAAATTTTCTAAGTTCTGTTAATTTAATCCATTTATTTGAAATTGTTTCTTTATACTTTTCTTCATCTTTTATTTTCGTATTTACATACGGGAATAATTTTCTGATGTCTGACGTATGAAATTTTTTAATTTCGTCTTTTGTTTCATATTTCTGATTAAACTTACTTTTCTTAAATCATTTACTTCTTGTCTCTAAATTCCGTAGCTTCGGTATCATGTTTAGCCCCGTTTATCTTCGGCGCAACTCCACTTGACTAGTGAGCTATTACGCACTCTTTAAATGTGTGGCTGCTTCTAAGCCAACATCCTAGTTGTCTGAGTAGAATCACATCCTTTCCCACTTAACATGATTTGGGGACCTTAGCTGACGGTCTGGGCTGTTTCCCTTTTGAGCGTGAAGCTTATCCCTCACGTTCTGACTGCTGATTATAATTATCTGGTATTCGGAGTTTGATAGATCTTGGTAACGTCAAACGCCCCGCGACCATTCAGTGCTCTACCTCCAGTAATCTCAAATCAACGCTAGCCCTAAAGCTATTTCGAGGAGAACCAGCTATCTCTGAGTTCGATTGGCTTTTCACCCCTATCCACAGTTCATCCGATATCTTTTAAACGATACCCGGTTCGGGCCTCCATTGAATTTTACTTCAACTTCACCCTGACCATGGATAGATCACCCAGTTTCGGGTCTATAGCATAAGACTTT
>NZ_JBFNGB010000045.1:0-1031 GCF_046035835.1 Helcococcus bovis | reverse complement strand
TAAAAAAAAAGATGGAATTAGAGGACGAGGAAGATCAGAAAATGAGAGAATGGCTAGAATAATTCACTCATTAAGGGAAAAATATCAATTAAAAGATTTGCTTAAGTATTGTAATTTCCCTAAATCAACATACATGTATTGGCAAAAAAGATTTGATAGAAAAAATAAAGATGAAGCATTTGAAGAGCAAATAAAAGAAATAAGAAAAGATAATCCAAACTATGGATATAGAAGAATACATGCCATGCTAAAAAGACTTGGATTTTTAATAAACAAGAAGAAAGTTCAAAGGCTAATCCAAAAGCTAAAACTTCAAGTAACAAACTTTGCACGTAAATCGAGAAAATATTACTCATACAAAGGAACAGTGGGTAAAGTAGCACCAAATAGGATAAAAAGAAGATTTAGCACTTCTGTAGTACATCAGAAAATTACTACAGATACAAGTGAATTTAAATACTATGAAGCTGATAAATCAGGAAATATGCAAGTTAAAAAGCTTTATCTAAATCCATTCCTAGATATGTTTAATGGGGAAATAATCAGTTATTCAATAACAAGTTCACCAACATTAGATGCAATAATAGCTTCCCTTGAAGAAGCGATAAAAAAGACTTCTGACTGCAAGTTCAAGAGAATCTTTCATTCAGATCAAGGATGGGCATATCAGCTAAAGCAATATACATCAAGATTAAAAAGTAGTAGCATAATACAAAGTATGTCAAGAAAAGGAAATTGTTTAGATAACTCCCCAATGGAGAATTTCTTTGGAATATTAAAACAAGAAATTTACTACGGCAATACATTTAAGTCTTTTAACGAGCTTAAAAACACAATAGAAGAATATATAAAATACTACAATGAGGATAGAATAAAAGCTAAACTTGGATATTTAAGTCCAGTTGAGTATAGAAAATTAAATGCAGCATAGCTGCGATTTCCCCTAGGGGAAATATTTAGGACACAAAAAACCAGAGACAAATATTTCTAAATGTCTCTGGTATAAAGTCCAACTTTTTGGGGTCACCTTA
>NZ_JBFNGB010000044.1:0-1056 GCF_046035835.1 Helcococcus bovis | reverse complement strand
AATTCTCTCTTTTTTAATTTTCTAACACTTAAATGAATGTGCGTAAGCACACAATCAAAAAGCGGAGCATTAGCGACCTTTTGAGCAAAGCGAAAAAGTTCAAATTTATAATAAAAAATTAGAATAATAAAATAAAAAAATATTAAAAAATATAAATATTAAATATTTGTAACAATAATGACAGTACAAAATAGAGTATCTAAGATATAATATATTTGATATAATAAAATCAAAAAGGATTTTATTATGAAAAAAACAGAAAAACAAATACTGAGTTTAGATGAAAGAATGAAAAAATTAGAAAATTCATCTTCAAATCCAGAAGGAAAAACAGAGAAAGGAAACAACAAATTGATAACAGAATTTTTATTAAAAGCATTTCTTCCTATATTTTCTATGCTCATATCAATATTTGCAATTTATTTAACTGAAAAAAATAATAAAAGAAATTTAGAATATATAAAAACAAATACTGAATTATCAGAAAAAAATTTTGAAATAATTAATAATACATACAAAGAAAATAGAAATCCTGTCCTTGATATAAAAACTAAAATTTATATACAAAAAAATGAAGATGAAGCAATCCCAACAGGAAATAGTTCTATTACAATACTTAATAGAAATAATTTAGAAAATATATATTTAATTTTACCAAGTAATTATGTTATACCAATAAATGTAAATAATAAAGCAGAAATCACATTAGATGAAGTAATTAAAAATTCAAATGTAGACGAAAAAGATTTTATAGTTAAACACAAAGAATTTTATTATAAATACGCTTTTATACTATCCAAAAGTATATTTGAAGATATTGATATATATTTATTTTACTCAAAATCAAGTTCTATAAGAGATAAAAATGATATAGCTGAAATTGGAGTAAATTTTTTATCAGAAGAAGAAGTTTATATGTTAGAAAATTATGATAAAGATAATCCCGAAAGAGAAGGTGAAAGACAAATAGCAAAACAATATAAAGAAATAATAAAATGGTATAAAAATAATTTAATGAATTAACTTCTGATCAAAATGACCAGAAGTTATTTTAAT
>NZ_JBFNGB010000043.1:0-1117 GCF_046035835.1 Helcococcus bovis | reverse complement strand
AGATAATTTATCATAACAAGTGCAACACAAAATAACTCATAGCTAATCAGCTGTGTTAATATGTAAGTGACCAAACAAAACATATTAAAAGGAGCGATTAACTATGAGCTATAACCATCTTACCATAGAAGAGAGATCTTGTATCTATCAATTTTTAAATTTAGGAATGAGTATAAGGAAAATTGCACAAGCGCTTAAAAGATCACCTAGTACAATATCTCGAGAAATTAAAAGAAATTGTTCTAAAATAAAATCAAGTATAGGAAGTTACACTAAATACTTCCCAATAAAGGCAAATGACAAATATCGTGATAGAAGGAAAGATTGTCATAGGAAAACCAAATTTTCTAAAGATGTTATTGATTATTTAACTATAAAAATTAATCAACATTGGTCACCTGAACAAATATCAAATAGAAATACAAAAGCTATTAATCATATACCATCTACATCAACCATATATAGGCTCATACACGCAAAAAAACTGCCAAAAACCAGTATGAAAAATTTAAGAAGAAAAGGAAAGTTTAAAAGGCCAGCAGAAAAAAGAGGAAAATTCAACGATAAAGGAAGAACAATTAAGAAAAGACCTAAAGAAATATACAAAAGGCAAGAGCTAGGTCACTGGGAAGCAGATACAGTAGAATCAGGCAGGTTCGATCATAAAAGAAAAAGTGGATACTGTTTCGTAACTTTAGCGGAAAGAAAATCTAGATACTATATAGCAATTCTAGTTGAAAATAGAAAATCAGAAAATGTAACACCCGCAATAATCAATGCACTAAAAGATTTTCCAAAAGAATTAGTAAAAACAATAACTTTTGATAGAGGTAAAGAATTTTCAGAATTTGAGAGAATAGAAAAAGAGTTAGGGTGTAAAACTTATTTTTGTGACCCCTACTGTGCATGGCAAAAGGGTACAAATGAAAATAGTAATGGACTTTTAAGGGAGTTTTATCCTAAAGGTATGGATTTATCGGAAGTAAATATAAATGATTTAAATCATAACTTAAGTTTAATGAATAATAGACCTAGGAAATGTATAAAATATAAAACACCTAAAGAAGAACTTTTTGGTCTCTTACCATAGGTGTTGCATTTGATTTGACAATTCGTC
>NZ_JBFNGB010000042.1:0-1603 GCF_046035835.1 Helcococcus bovis | reverse complement strand
GGCTCTACAATAAATAGTGTTGGTGGATAAAATTCACCTTCACTGCTTTTTATTTTAAAATAAAAAAATTAGAAGACAAAGTGTAAATTTTATCCTAAAATTAAAGTAACAACACAAAAATAAAGGAGTACACAATGTCTACTAACATTTCTAATTATATATCAAAAACACTTTCAATTAAAGATGAAAATATCACTTTTTTAGGTAATATTTACAATAAAAAAATTAATAAGTTAAATACCAATATTCATGAAGCTGTTTTATCATACAAGGCTACATTTTGCCCTAAATGTGGTAATATTAACCATTCCAATATTATCAAACATGGATTTAAGGATACTCTTGTTCGTTTATCAAGTATTAATGGTGAGCCTACTGCCATTAAATTAAAAAAACAAAGATTTTTATGTAAATGCTGTAAGTCTACATTTGTTGCAGAAACTAATGTTGTGGATAAGTTCCACTCAATTTCTAAAAGGCTTAAATTAGGTGTTTTAGACACTATTTCTAAAAAAATCAGTGAAAAAGATATTGCTAAAATTCTCAATGTATCTCATTCTACTGTTTCTAGATATATTGATAATGCTTTTAAGGAATTTTCTCCAAAGAAAAATTTTTTACCTAAACATCTATCTTTTGATGAATTTGCTTCTACTAAAGATGCTAAAGGTGCTATGAGCTTTATCATTACTGATTTAGATAGTTCTGAAGTTTTTGACATTGTAGAGAATAGGCAACTTCCATTTTTAATTAAATACTTTTCTAAATTTAGTAAAAATGCTAGAAGAAGTGTTAAAACTATTGTTATTGATATGTACAAACCATATATTACTTTAATTAAAAAGCTTTTACCTAATACAAAAATCATATTTGACAGATTTCATATTGTTAACAATCTTTCTAGGGCTTTTAACAAGACTAGAATTGAAGTAATGAAAAAATTACCTACTTCTAGTATGGATTACAAAAGATTAAAAAGATATTGGAAGTTATTTCAAAAGAAATTTAGTGAATTAGATGCTGATAATTACAATAGATTTGTTCATTTTAAGGATTTAATTTCAGAGGCAGGTGTAGTTCATAGATCTATGGAAATTGATAAATCACTTGAAGATACTTATGAAATTTATCAAATACTATTAAATGATATCAATTCTAAAAATGCTGATAATTTAAAAATTCATTTAGAAAACTTTAAGGATAAAGGATCTACCTACATGCAAACTGCTATTAAAACTCTTCTAAAGGACTTTGATTATGTTAAAAATGCTATAGCCTACAGGTATTCTAATGGATTTACAGAAGGAATTAACAATTTTATTAAAGCACTTAAAAGAGTAGCTTTTGGATACAAATCATTCTTTCACTTTAGAAACAGAATATTAATTACTAGAAAACTTAAAAAGATGTTAAGAAATTAAAAAGAGAATTAGAAATTTTACTCTCTAATTCTCTCAATATGTTATTTTAATTCTTCACC
Organism: Helcococcus bovis; assembly: GCF_046035835.1. Lineage (NCBI taxonomy): Bacteria > Bacillati > Bacillota > Tissierellia > Tissierellales > Peptoniphilaceae > Helcococcus > Helcococcus bovis. Next base: position 123 of record NZ_JBFNGB010000042.1, on the reverse strand, counting down.
AACACTACTTGTGCCCTATGGGTATTTGACAAAGAACCATTAAAAAAGGCCCAGAAATCATATCTGATTTCTGAACCTGTTTTGTTATTTCAATTCTTTACCAACACTATTTGACAAAGAACC
>NZ_JBFNGB010000041.1:0-1632 GCF_046035835.1 Helcococcus bovis | reverse complement strand
TAGATTCAGTGTTTTCTCAATTTGGCAACTTCCTACTCTCCCGGGCCGTCACCAGCCAAGTACCATCAGCGTTGAAGGGCTTAACTTCTGTGTTCGAGATGGATACAGGTGTATCCCCTTCGCTATTGTCACCACATTTTACTGATTTATTATATCATTTTTTCAAACCTTTTTCAATTAATATTATGAAATATTTCTGGTCAAACTTCCGAGTTATTAGTATCGATTAGCTACACACATTACTGCGCTTCCACCTTCGACCTATCAACCTCATTTTCTACAAGGACTCTTTTAGAAATCTTATCTTGAGGGGGGCTTCGTACTTAGATGCCTTCAGCACTTATCCCTTCCAGACGTAGCTACTCAGCCGTGCCATTGGCATGACAACTGATACACCAGCGGTCTGTCCATCCCGGTCCTCTCGTACTAAGGACAGCTCCTCTCAAATTTCTTACGCCCACGCTGGATAGGGACCGAACTGTCTCGCGACGTTCTGAACCCAGCTCGCGTGCCTCTTTAATGGGCGAACAGCCCAACCCTTGGGACCTACTCCAGCCCCAGGATGAGACGAGCCGACATCGAGGTGCCAAACCTCCCCGTCGATGTGAACTCTTGGGGGAGATAAGCCTGTTATCCCCGGGGTAGCTTTTATCCGTTGAGCGATGGCCCTTCCACTCGGTACCACCGGATCACTAAGTCCTACTTTCGTATCTGCTCCACTTGTAGGTGTCACAGTCAAGCTCGCTTTTGCCTTTGCACTCTATAAATGGTTTCCGTCCATTCTGAGCGAACCTTTGAACGCCTCCGTTACTTTTTAGGAGGCGACCGCCCCAGTCAAACTGCCCAACTGACAGTGTCCCAACACCCGATTCAGGGTGCATGGTTAGAACCTTAAAGCTTAAAGTGTGGTATTCCAACGACGACTCCTCAGCAACTGGCGCCACTGATTCTTAGTCTCCCACATATCCTCTACATTAAACCTCAAAATCCAATATCAATCTACAGTAAAGCTCCACGGGGTCTTTCCGTCCTAGCGTGGGTAAGTTGCATCTTCACAACTAATACAATTTCACCGGATCCATTGTTGAGACAGTGCCCAAATCGTTACACCTTTCGTGCGGGTCGGAACTTACCCGACAAGGAATTTCGCTACCTTAGGACCGTTATAGTTACGGCCGCCGTTTACTGGGGCTTAAGTTCTAGCCTTCGCTTGCGCTAAGCCTTCCCCTTGACCTTCCAGCACCGGGCAGGTGTCAGCACCTATACTTCGTCTTACGATTTAGCAGATACTTGTGTTTTTGGTAAACAGTCGCTTGGGCCAATTCACTGCGGCCCTCCTAAGAGGGCACCCCTTCTCCCGAAGTTACGGGGTCATTTTGCCGAGTTCCTTAACAATGGTTCTTCCGCGCGTCTTAGAATTCTCTTCCTACCTACCTGTGTCGGTTTGCGGTACGGGTGCTTTTAATCTCGATAGTGTCTTTTCTCGGCAGCTTGGTGTCACTTACTTCTCTACTTATATTTCGATCCCCATCACACTTCATCGTTACCCTGGGGATTTGCCTCCAGGGCCTAACTTTGTGCTTAGACACACCTTTCCAACCGTGTGCTTAAGTTAACCTTCTGCGTCAACAC
>NZ_JBFNGB010000040.1:0-1815 GCF_046035835.1 Helcococcus bovis | reverse complement strand
CAAATTTAAGCTTTTTAATTAGTAATATTATGCTAAGAACTATGAAAAAGGCAATTTATCAAAGAGAGCCAGATATACATTTTGGACTTGCTACAAAAAATTATTCACATTTTACATCTCCAATTAGAAGATATAGTGATTTAGTCGTTCACAGAATATTAAAAGGAAGTTTACATAATAACTATAAGCATCCAAAACGTTCTTACTTAAAGAGACTAGATAAAATCGCTGAGCATATATCAGAAACTGAGAGAAAAGCACAAGAAGCCGAAAGGGATGTAGATGCACTTAAAAAAGCTGAATATATGGAGCAGAGAATTGGTAAAGTTTATGATGGTATAATCAGTTCTGTTACATCATTTGGTATATTTGTAGAGTTACCAAATACAGTAGAAGGGCTAATACATTTTAGAAATTTAAATGATGATTATTATGAATTTGATCGTGAAAATTATAAAATAGTAGGGGAACATACTGGAAAAATATATGAATTAGGACAAAAAGTTAGAGTAAAAGTAAGTAGTGTTAATGTAGATTTGAGAGAAATTGATTTTAAGTTAGTGAAGGAAGAAGATGAGCATTAAAACATTAGCTAGGAATAAAAAAGCAAAACATGATTTTCATCTAGAGGACTATTTTGAAGCAGGAATAGTTTTGGAAGGAAATGAAGTTAAAAGCATAAAGGCTGGACAAGTATCAATTAAAGAGTCATTTTGTCAAATAAAGAATAATGAAGTTTACATAGTGGGAATGCATGTAACTCCGTATTCTTATGGAAATAATTTTAGTAAGCAAGATCCACTTAGAACAAGAAAATTATTACTAAATAAAAAAGAAATAAGAAAAATATTGAGTAAAGTTAGTGAAAAAGGATATGCATTCTTACCTTTAGAAGTAAAAGATAAAGATGGACTTGTAAAGATTGATATTGCTATTGGTAAAGGTAAAAAACTTTATGATAAGAGAAATGATTTAAAAGAAAAAGATGATAAAAGACGTATTGAACGTACATTAAAAGATATGTATTAATGGGGGAATCATGTACATAGAAGAGTATTTGGAAAATATTACAGAGGTAAATCATAAAGCTGGGGGAGGATCTGTAGCTGCGTTTAATGGTGCACTAGCAGCATCATTGATGATTAAAGCATATAATATGGCAAAAAAATCCAATCCAGAAGTTGAACAAAGATTAGGATTTGAATATTATCAAAATTTACAAAATTTAAAAAATGATTTTACGAGATTAGTTACAGAAGATGGAGAAATATTTGGAAAGGTTTTAGAAGCTTATAAATTGCCTAAAGAAACTCGTGAAGATAGACATTATAGAAGAGAAAAGATTCAAGAAACATTAAAAGGTGCCATAGATTCGCCTTTTGAAATCATAATAAAGGCATTAAAGCTATTTGAAAATATATTTGTTTTTGTTGAATTCTCAAATCCTGTAATAAATTCGGAAATAGCTGTTGCAAAAAATCAACTAATTGCATCTATAGAATCTGCGATGGTTAACATGAAAGTTAATATAAAGGCTATAGATGATAAAGAATATAAGATAAAAAAACAAAATAGTATATTAAAGATATATCAAAATTTAGAATATAATAAAAAGAAGTTACAAAACTTTTTAGAAAGAAATTTGTAAAAAATTTAAGGAATTTTTAATATATTTAATAAACCTGTTTATTAAATTGATAATATTAAATTTGTTAATAAAATTACACAATTTCTATACAATTGAAAATACTGTAAAATACAACATCATACCGCTTGCAGTGGAAAAATATGAGTAAATTATATAGTATTTAATTT
>NZ_JBFNGB010000039.1:0-2786 GCF_046035835.1 Helcococcus bovis | reverse complement strand
AAATATAAGGGGCTATTTTTTTATGATAAAAATAAAGAAAACGTTAATAAAACATGTGTATTATGATATCTGACTTTTTAAGTTAGATATAAAAATATGGTGCTAAAACCTATGCATTATTAATACATACTTAAAGTGTTTATGCGGTTTAACTAGTTTTTGTTTTTCTTCGAATAATTAGTTATAGATGTAGTCGATATTGTTATTGGATATAAATTTGTAATTTTCTCATAATTCCTACTTATAAAATTATGGTAGAAATGTGATAAAATTTTAATGTGAATATTGTTACATTTTTTTTATAATTAAAAGCAGACAGATTTCAAAAATTTCCATGTTTTGTCCGTAAAATTTTGAATCTTTTGAAGAAAATAGCAGACAAAAAGTCTTTATTCGCCATTTTTGTCCGTAAATTTTAAGTATGAATGTGAATTACTTCGATAAAAGCAGATGAAATTAATGAAATTGAACATTTCATCCGTAAAATATGCTGATAAAAGCAGATGAAAATGTTAAAAATAGAGATTTCATCCGTAAAATAGTCAAAAATAGGGATGAAATTTTTTAGTCCTGATTTAATGAAAAATTATATACATCAAAAAGCTTAGGAGTTACTTCTTTTAGATGTTTTTGAAAATTTAACAGTTGAAGAAGTAAATAACAAAACAACTGAAGTAATTGGAAAAGATTATAAAGTAGTTAAAACGGATACATCGGATGATGGAAAAACAATAATAATAAGTGTAGTAAAAGTTGTTTTTGAAAAACCGGTATAACCAAAGAAACCAGAGGAACCAAAGAAACCTGAGGAACCAAAGAAACCACATGTAGACAATCCTGAAACAGGAGATGCATTTAATCCAAGCGTATATGCAGGTATTATGTTCGTTGTGGGAGGTTTATTAACATTCCTTGGAATAAAAAAAGAAAAGAAGATTAAAAAATAAGTAAGAAAAATTTTTAATCACAATATGAGATTAAAAATAGGTTAACTAAAAAAAATAACGATATTTTATTTATACATCAAATGATTAAAAAGTAAGAATTTAATTAATATGCTTAAAAAATATTATTCTATAAATATAGATACATATATAATTAAGAGGTATTTAATTTAGTTTTTTCGTCAAATACTAACAATACAAGTAGTATTGGCAAAGAATTAAAGTAACACATAGAGAGAATTAGAGTGTAAAAATTCTAATTCTCTTTTGTATTCCATACAAGAAGAAATAAGACCTCAATCCTTGTTTCGTTTAAAGTTTTTCAAAGCTTTTTGACAATGTGAATTAATCCACTAACACTACCTATACACTATGCGACTACCTATACACTATGCGACTACCTATGCACTATGCGACTACCTATGCACTATGCGACTACTTGTGACCTATGGGTATTTATTGTAGAATTCTATAATACAAAATAGCTTATATAATAACATAACATATAGATACAAGTAAAAATAATGTATAAAAGTTAAAATAAACCGAATAATAAATGGGATAAACTAGTACCGGCCTAATTATTGATAATAAAAAAATAATAATTTTCAATAGGAATAAAATATATTGGTTTAGTACTTTACTATAAAAATTTAGAAAACGTTGACATAATCAGCATGTTATTATATAATAATGCCAACCAATAGTTATAATTAAAAATGTATATAAATTTCCAGGGGGAGGATATGAAAAAATTAAGAATAATTTTATCAATGTTTGCATTATTATTTTTATTTAATTTAAACAATACAAATGCTATCGGGTATATAGTACCTAATTCAATACGATGTCAGCCGTATACATCATATAGTGAATCAAGTGTTAGTAGAAGTCGATCAGAACAATTCACTCATATGGCATATAGTAGTCCGATTTCTTCGACTGTTACTCATAGGGTCACATTAACAAGTACATTATCTCTTAAAGCTGGGGTAACAGCTGATATGAATGTATTATTAGCTAAATCCAGTATAAATTTTGAAATGGGATATGTTGGTTCAAGAGAAACATCAACAAGTATTACTTGGAATGTTCCTGCGGGAGGAAATTATAAACTGATTGCTGGTAAAGAAATAGCAGATGTATCAGGATTAATTTCTGAAATGAATTTTAATTGTGAATTAACAGAAGATCCTATTAGAGTAAAGGGAAGTTATAGAACATTTCATAAAGCTATAAGGATAAATTAATATGAAAAAACATAAGCTTATTTTATTTATATTTTTGTCCTTAATATTTGTATCATGTAAGAATAATGATCTTAAAGAGATAAATACTAAAAATACAAAAGATGCAGAAGTAAAAAAAATAGAAAAAAAATCATTATTTGCTGAAGGAACTCTTAAAGATAAACAGTATTCTAATATAGTTGCCATGATAGATTATATAGATGATAATTCATATAAATTAAAAATTAGAATTGAACAAAAAGATGATATAACTTTTAATACAGAAAATCAAAATGTATATGCAGATATAAATATATCCAGCGATACCTTAAATAATGGAGAGATTAAATATAAAAAAAATATAGATGATAAATCTTTATTTAAGATACCTTTAGTAAATAATAAAATTCCGAGAGTAACAGAGATTTTAATTGATAAAAATTCTGATTTATTAACTAAAAAAGAACATAAAGCAATATTAGAAAAAGAAAAAGGATTATGGATTTCTATACAGATTAGAGATCCGCAAGGATTTATTTTAGAAATTTCAAATACAATATTTGGAGAAAAACAATAATTATAAATTTAATTATTATAAAAAAGCACTTACAAA
>NZ_JBFNGB010000038.1:0-2849 GCF_046035835.1 Helcococcus bovis | reverse complement strand
AACATGACATCGATGTCATTTTAAAATAAAAATAATTATATTAATATATAGTTGTAAGTTATAATTTACAAAAATATATATTTAGGAGAAGAAAATGAAAAAAAATTTTAAAAAATTAGTAGCTGTTGTGTTTGCATTTGTGATAATGTTTACTTATGAATATGGGATTGTTGAAGCTTTTTATCAAAAAAAGAATGAGATATTCCCATCAGCATGGGCTGGAAGACCAGGGGGAAATAATGGAGTTGAGGAATGGACAAGTATGCAAAATCAGATAGGATATGGAGAAATGTACGGTGATTATAAATTAGTATCTACTAACACAGGGGCAGTCCGTGATTTGAATAAAGGAAGAAGTACAGTAACATCTATTATTTTAGGGCTGATTGGTCTTCCTAATTCAAAGCTTTTTTCAGGAATTTCTTTTTTTGCTTCAATTTTTTCATCATATTCCGGAGGATTTATTGGAGAATATTATAAATCATATCTTTATGCTTCTGGAAGAAGAAATAAATTGGTATTTAAATTTTATGATTCAAATCATAATTTAGTGGATACAAAAGTAGAAATAAGTAAATGGTGATAAAAATGCTACTATATTATTTTTCAATAATTTTGATGGTGGTTAAATATTTTTTAATATTTATGATAGGTAAGTTTAATAATGCACTTCATATACTTTTCTTCATAATTGTAATACTAGATATGGTTAATATATATTTCTTAAACAAAAATAAAAAAGAATCTAAATTAACTATAGGATTTTTAAACATAAGTATATTCTCTTTTATTCATTTAATAGTTTTTTATGTTATAGATTATGTAATTTGAATACATTCTAGATTATTTAAGGAAGTTAATTTTTAACATAATATATAATGAAGGATACATTAAAAAAGGAAAAAAGGTTGATAATACAGAAAGTACATTACATTATTATTCTGGAACACTATACCTAGTTTCAAATCCATATGACATAGGAAAATATTCTAATTATATTGATAAATAAATATAAAAAGCTAGTCTTTTTGACTAGCTTTTTATCAAATAAGAGGTTAACATGATTGAATTAGAAATAAAAAAAATATATAAATCAAAATTAATATTATTTACTATTTTATTTGCTATTATCATGTCTTTTTATGTAAATTATAGATCTAATAATTCATTAGATTTATCATCAGAGTATTCATCTTATGAGCATTCTACAGCAGATGGGATATTTACAATGAATTTTGTTGAAAATAAATATAAAATAATGGATAAGGAAAATTATTTTTCTGAATTTAATGATATATTTAAATACACATATGATAATTATCCTAAATTACAGGATTTTATAAAAAATATTGATAAGAAATCTTTTAAAGAAAGACTTGACATTAGTAAGGAATTTTTTGATTTATCATATAAATTTATGCAAAAAGCTATTAAATACAATGAAAAATTTGGATTAAATATAGAAGATGAAACAGATTTTAAAACATTTAAATATGGAATATTTGAAATGGACTATATCAAAAAAAAAACTTGAATATGAATGTTGGGCAGTTTGAATTTTTATCAACAAACTATGCGAGAAGAATAATATACAATAGCAAAATAATATTTGGAATACCATTTTTAGCTTTTGCGATATTAGCATTTTATGGAATTTTGAGCAAAGAAAGAGAAGATGGTACTATTAATTTATTAAAAACACAGCCTATAAATTATATAAAATTGATTATTTCAAAACTAATTTCTATGAATTTAATTTCTATAATATATTTTTCATCATTTTTAATATTTTTGGCATTGATATGTTTTGCTCAAGGTATAAATTTAGGAGGATTTAGAGAAATATATAGAATATTTTATGATGGAACAGTTCCTAAATATTTTAAGGCATATGAGCTTATACCGCTAATTTTATTATCTTTTATTGTAATAATGAATTTGGTTTATTCTTTAATAATATTAGTTAATAGTTTATTTTCTTTTAAGCAAACATCTTTAGCAGTTTTAATTTCTATTTTTGGGTTAGGATATACTTTTACAGAAAATATTTACAGCTTAAAAACAGTATTTAATCCAATATATGCAATTGATCATGTTAGAAGTTTAAAAGGAAAAGTTAATTATATCATTACTGATAGCGGAGATAGAATATTTAAAAATTTAGAGTCAAATAGCTTAATATATTTATTGATATTTTTTGTTATTTCAGTATTATTCATAAGTATTTCAATACTTATGTTACAAAAATCTATGAGAAATTTTAATACACAAAACATTTTAAAAATATCTAAATATAGCATATTTAAATTTGAATTAAGAAAGATTGTTAACAACCAAAGTTTTACGATATATTTATTAGCAACTTTAATTTTAATATTTTCACTACACTTTTTTGAAGTAAAAAATGCCGTTGAAATAAGAAAGAAGATGATTGGAGAAGATGGTCAAATATCTTTTTATAAAGAATTATTATTAAAAGAAGAAAAGGAATTACAAAATTCTAAAAGAATTGAAGATATTGATTTAAGAAAAGAAGATGTCGAGGAGTATAAAAGAATTATAAAAAATTATGAGAATTTAATTGAAGGATATAATACTAATAATTCTGAAAAATTTTACAATTCTCAATTAAATGAAGATATTTATCAATTTAGTAATAGATCAATTAGAAATTTCAACGATCAAATTATTAAAACACCATTGACAATGTATGAAAATATTATGATAAATAAAAATTCAATTAAAAATAAAGTAAGTCCAATAGTTAAAAGTGATTTTATATTTTCGCAATATCAGAATTTTGAAAGTGATTTAATTGAAAGAGAAAATAGAGAAAATGAAAGATATGG
>NZ_JBFNGB010000037.1:0-2912 GCF_046035835.1 Helcococcus bovis | reverse complement strand
AAAATATGAAGAGAGTTTTTTTATGCAATAAAATAATACCTTTAAGCATTCATTTCTGCTATAATATATTTTGAGAAAGTGAGGGAGAATGAAAATAGCTATATATCACACAACTGATATGCACGGATACGTGTTTCCTACAAATTATGTAGAATACCAAAATTTAGGTATGTTGAAAATATTATCATTTATTGAAAAAGATAGAGAAAATTATGACAGAAGTTTATTGCTTGAAGGTGGAGATTTAATACAAGGTTCAGCAATGACTAATTATTTATCGAAAATTAAACCGGATATAAATCCGATTTTGACATTGCTGAAAATGGCGAAATATGATGCCTATGTAATGGGAAATCATGAATTTAATTATGGACAAGATTATTTATATAAATCATATGAACAAGTAAAAGATCTTGTATTAAATTCAAATATAAAAGGCCTTAAACTTGGAAATAAACCATATAAAATATTTGATTTAAATGGATTTAGAGTTGGAGTTTTTGCAGCTACTACAGCTTATATTCCAAATTGGGAAAATTCTCAAAATATTGAAGGTTTAGAATTTTTAAATCCTGTTGAAGAATATGGTAAATATGAAAAGGAAATTGTTGAAAATTCTGATTATGTAATTTTTCTATATCATGGTGGATTTGAAAAAAGTTTAGATGAGGAATTTATTCCTACTGAAAAATTAAATGGTGAAAACCAAGCGAGTGAAATGCTTCAAACATATAATAGTATAAATGCAGTTTTAAGTGGACATCAACATAGATCATTTATTACAAAAATAGGAGATGTAATCTGTTCTCAACCTATAAACAATGCAAGGAACTTTACGAAATTAGTAATAGATACAGAAGAAAAAACAGTAGATTATAAATTAGTTGAAGTTGAATCTCTTGATATTGAAATAGATAGTAAATTTAGTGAAATATTTACTCAGACAAATGAAAAATTAGATGTATATCTTGCTGAAATTATAGGTGAATTAGATAAAGATATAGAAATAACAGATCAATTTAAAGCTAGGTTTTTTGGGCATCCATATATTAATTTGCTACAAAAAATACAGATGGATGTTGCAGATGCAGATTTTTCAACAACAACATTATTTGATACTGCAATAGGATTTAAAAAAGATATTAGTATTAGAGATGTACTTGTAAATTATCCATATCCAAACACATTAAAGGTTCTAGAAGTTTCAGGTCATGTTATAAAGGCGGCGATAGAAAAATCAGCAACATATTTTGTAATTGATGAAAATGGAAATCCTATAGTAAATCCAAAATATATTAAGCCAAAATTAAGAAATTATATTTATGATTTTTACTATGGACTAGAATTTGAAGCTGATTTAAGAAGACCATTTTTAGATAGAGTAGTATCGATTACAAAAAATGGTAAAGAGTTAGATTTGGATAAAATGTATACGGTAGTTTTAAATAACTATAGAGCTTCAAACGTAAATGAATATCCATGTTATGAAGGGGCTAAAGTAGTTAAAGAAATAAACTTTGATATGAGTGAACTTATGATTAACTACTTCCAAAATAATCATGAAATTAAAGTTGACGAAACAAAAAATTTCAAATTTATTTATTAATTTTGTTTGAAAAAAAATTTTCTGGGTAAAATTAGAAAGAATAAAAAATAAGGGGGACAAAATGAAAAAAATAGGATTAATAGTAGGAAGTGTTAGAAAGGCATCATATAACAAGAAAGTTGCTGAAGTAATTAAGGATTTATTATCAGAAAAATTTGAAGTAGAATTTATTGAAATTGCAAATTTACCATTTTATAACGAAGAATTTGATGAAGATCCAGCAAATCTTCCATCAGTAGTTACAGAATTTAGAAATAAAGTTAAAGAGCAAGATGGTATCATCTTTGTTACACCAGAGTACAACAGATCAGTACCAGGAGTGCTAAAAAATGCATTTGATATCGGTTCAAGACCATATATGGATCAAGCATGGATAAACAAACATGCGGCTGTAGTAAGTGCTTCAACAGGCGGATTTGGTGCTATGAGAGCGAATTATGAGTTAAGAACATCAATGTTTTTCTCAAATATGAAGATTATGGGACAACCAGAAACAATGCTTGCAAATGTAAAAGATAATTTTGATGAAAATGGAAACGCAACAGAAAGAACAATTGAATTCTTAAAGAAATTTACTGATGCCTTTACACAATTTATTGGTGAATAATATATAATTGTTTAAGATTAATTATTTTGGGCATGTATATAGTATATTAGTATACTAAATAATATTTGTTTATAATGCTAATAAATAGATGAATAAAAAGGGAGAAAATTATGGGTTGGTTAGTAAGTATATTATTAGGTGCCTTAGCTGGATGGCTAGCAAGTATTATAATGAAAAAAGATGCTTCAATGGGAGCAATAGCAAATATCATCGTAGGTATAGTTGGTGGTGTAATTGGTAGAGCTGTAGCAGGTTTTGCAGGTATATCAGCAGATAAAGTATCAATCGGTGGTGTAGCAATCGCTGTACTTGGTGCATGTATTTTACTATGGCTAGTAGATTTAGTTAGAGGTAGAAAATAATATAATTTAATAAAGTAATATTAAAGACACAGAGGATGTTTTCATCTTTTGTGTTTTTTTTAATTGTTAGGTAAGGGTAAAAAATTATGGAAAAACATTAATTCCATGAACAATATTAACACCACCTACACCTATAACACAAGGAAAAACAAATGATCCAAAGAATCATAAAGGAATTGAAAATCCATCAACAGGAAATACTGGATTGATAACATTATTGCATCCATATAAACTGCAGCAGGTTTGTTGTTTGCTGCTAAAAAGAAAAAAGAAGATGAATAATACAGAAATATTTTGCAAGGCAAAATAGACAATATAAAAGACGTTTTACTCTTAA
>NZ_JBFNGB010000036.1:0-2918 GCF_046035835.1 Helcococcus bovis | reverse complement strand
TAATACCATTAAATCTTTTTTTATGTATGATAAAAATCCAAAACCCTTAATTTATGCTTTCAGAAATTCTTTTAACATATAAAATTATTAAATTTTGTTAACAATAATGACATTAACAATTGATATATTTTTTGAGATAATTATTAAATAACACAATAAGGAGAATTTTATGAAAGATAATTTTGATTTTAAATATCAATTAGAAAAACACACAAAACTTTTACACTTTTTAGAAAAGATGAATCTATCAAAACCAGAAGGAAATTTAATAATCCAAAATAAAAACGGAAATATAAGTTATTATCAAAATATTAATGATGAAACTAAAGGTAAAAATATAAGAAAATATCTAAATTATAAAAATATAAAACTAATAAAACAATTAGCACAAAAATCATATTTTATTAAACTAAAGTCAGTTATAATGAAAAATATCTCTTTAATAAAAAAATTAGATTCAAATATTATAGATATAGATACAGTTTATGAAAACTTATCTCTAGAAAGAAAAAATCTAGTAACACCAATTGAACCAACAAAACAACAAAAATTAGATATATGGATTAACACACCATATATCCATAAAGACATTTATGCATCTGGATTTACTACAAATAAAAGAGAGCAAGTAAGATCTAAATCAGAAAAGATATTAGCAGATAAATTTAATTATTTGGAAATTCCATATAAATATGAATGCCCATTAAAAATTGGAAGCAATATTTTACATCCTGATTTTACTTTTTACAATCCTGAAACAGATGAAGAAATATATTGGGAACACTTAGGCATGATCGATAACACAGATTATTTAAATAATTCAATAGACAGATTACAACTATTTAGTTCATATAATATTGTGGTAAATGAAAATTTAATCATAAGCTACGAAACACTTGATAGACCACTAAATATGAAATATGTAGACTATCTAATTTCAAAATTTCTAAAAAAATAAACTGACCTTCAAAAATGTAATTTTTGAAAATCAGCCTAATATCTAAGCAACCACTTTAGGATTTACTCCTCTTTTTTCAGCCATCTTAAATGCAATACCAGTAAGAATTGGTGTCAATATAGCAGTTACAATTACTGATGCAGCTATTTGTGTAGTTGCAGTCCCTTCAATTGCCTTAAATGTAGCATCTACAGCACTCAAAGCAGCCGGCGTTGCTATTGCACTTGCAGCAGTACTTGAAATCGCCGCACCAGCAACACCCGATCCACCAGTAAGTCTATCAGTACTTACACAAAGAATTGCCCCCACAACACTTGTTATTACCCCAAGTAAAATGCCAGGTAAACCACCTTGAACAAGTTGAAGTAAACTCATATTACATCCAAGCGCAAACCCAACTATAATGATTATCGCAGTTACCCCGTTTGATAAAACTTTCTTCATATATGGAAATATATTAGACAATGCAATACCCAATATTAGTGGAAATACTGTCCCCACTAAACTCAATATAGAAATATTTGCAAGTCCAGCAGAACTCAAAGCTGCCATTGTAACCATTGGTCCAACACTTAAAGTTGTGATACCTACAGCCCCAGCATCAATTTCATTTCCATAAACATCGACTATTCCAGAGTACATTGCATTATTTGCAACTGAGATTGCTCCAATAATTGACAAAGCACTCAAACCTAAAAAGTTATTATTGAACACCTTAGCTACAAACAAACCAAAAGCTACAGAAAATACTATTTTAGTAATTATAATAGTAGCACCTCTACCTATCGCCTTAGGAGTGTTTTTTAATGAAATTGTACCACCTATGAAAAATAGAAATGCACCAACTAGTGGACCAGTACCCTTAGCTATAGCAGTTGTAAATCCCCCAATTTGTAAAACTGATGGTATGAATGTATTAATCATCAAACCAATAAACATAGGGATGATAATAGTATCTCCCGGTATTTTAATTTTCTTTAATTTCATGATAATCTCCAAACTAATCTAAAACAATACCACCGTCACAGTCGCCGATTTCACCATTTACAAAACTTGCTAAATCACTTGCAAAGAATAAAATCATTTGAGCTATTTCACTTGGCTCTGCTCTTCTTCCTAGTGGAATCATACTTATAACCTTATCACTTTTTTCTTTATCTTCCGATAATTGCTTTGTCATCTCTGTATTTGTAAATGATGGACATACAGCATTACATGAAATACCATATTTACCACCTTCCTTAGCAACAGCTTTTGTAAGACCATTTAATCCCGCTTTAGAAGATGCATAAGCAGCAGTACCTAATAATCCCCCACCTATTTTACCAGCGACAGATGATACATTAACAATTCTACCACCACCATTTTCAATAAAGTGATTGTAAATTGAGGAAATTGTATTAAAACATCCTGTTAAATTAATTCTAATAGTTCTTTCCCATTCTTCAAATGTTAAATCTTTGAATTGTACAGCACTTATAACACCACCGCAATTTACCAAGGCATCTATCTTTCCATTTCTTTCAATTATATTATTCATAGAACTTACAATGCTATCCTTATCTCCTAAATCTATGTACTCAAATTCTGCATTTGGTGAAAACTCTTCGACAGTTTGCATTGCTCTCTCTTTATTAATGTCAGCAATTATAGCAAATCCACCACCATCAACAATACCTCTAACGACTTCTTTACCTATGCCTTGAGCCCCACCTGTTACAATAACTTTTTTATTTTTAAATTCCAAAATACCCTCCTTGAATTTAAATAAATTTATTATATTTTTATCATACTCCTATAACAAAGCTTTGTTAAATCTTTTGTAATTAAAATGCATATTACTAACAAAAAAATAGTAAGAATATAAGTACTTAAGCAAGTTATAAAAAATATTAAAAAAAATTTTATAAAATATCTTAATAAAAAAAGAGTAAGACTAAAGTCCTACTCTAAAATTAAA
>NZ_JBFNGB010000035.1:0-4351 GCF_046035835.1 Helcococcus bovis | reverse complement strand
GCAAAAAAAAAGGAGATAGATTTTCTCTATCCCCGTGTTCATACACTCTTTATACATTTTCAATTAAAACAGTCTTTAAACAAATTATGTCCTAAATAAAACATATTTTTGAATAATTATTTTTAAATGTTCTGTAATTTACTCTAATGTCCTTTTATGTCTATGAATATTTTTAAGTGGTGCCGGTAGAGGGAGTCGAACCCCCACGCCCGTGAAGGCACCAGATTTTGAGTCTGACGTGTCTGCCAATTCCACCATACCGGCTTACTCATATATATTAACATTTTCATAAAATATTTTCAAGTTAAAATTTATTTAGTGCTATTTGTGCATGCATTTGATATACTTTAATATATAAATAATTAATACATAATGAAAATATTCTAGGAGGAAATTTGGAAAAAATATTATTGATTGATGGATCAAGTTTGATTTTTAGAGCATTTTATGCGATAAGAAATTTGTCAACTAGGGAGGGGATTCCTACTGGAGCGGTTTATGGATTTATAAATATGTATAATGCTGCGATTGAGAAGATAAATCCTGACTATGTTTTAGTAGCGTTTGATAAATCAGGTCCAACATTTAGGACATTGGAATATGCAGAATATAAGGGAAATAGGCAAAAAACTCCTGATGAATTATTGACACAATTTGGAATAGTAAAAGATTTATTAGATTCATATAATATTAAACATATTGCAATGGATGAATATGAAGCTGATGATATTATTGGTACAGTTTCTAAATTATCAAATAAAAAAAATATTCAATCATATATGCTTACTGGGGATAGAGATTATTTCCAATTGGTAGATGAAATGTCTAATGTCTTATATACAAAAAAAGGTATTTCACTTTTAGAGATATATGATGTAGAAAAAGTAAAAGAAAAATATGAATTAAGTCCTGAAAAATTAGTTGAAGTTAAGGGGTTGATGGGAGATGCATCAGATAATATACCCGGTATTCCCGGAGTCGGTGAAAAGACAGCGATTAAATTAGTTAAAGAGTATGGGAATCTTGAAGCAATTTATGAGAATCTAGATAAAATTTCCGGTAAGGTATTATCACAAAAATTGGTTGAAAATAGAGAGATGGCATTTTTATCAAGAAAATTAGGTAAAATATTTACAAGTGTTCCACTAAATTTTGATATTGAAAATTTAAGAGTTAAAGAACCGAATAGAGATGAACTTTATGAAAAATATAAACTATTAGAATTTAATACATTAACAACACAGTTTGCACCTAAGGGCAATGAAAGGTTTGATTTTGATTATAAAATTATTGGAATTAATAGAATTGGCGATGTATATGCACATGTGTTAAAAAATAGAAAGTTGATTTTTGAATTTATAGTAGATGGTGACTATTTATTTGAAAATGCTAAATATATTGGAATTAAAGATGATAAAAATAAAATATTAGTTGTAGATTTAGAAAAAGATAAGGATTTATTTGTCTCAAAATTTAAGGAAATTTTTGAAAATCAGGAAATTCAAAAAATTGGATTTGATTTAAAAAAACAATATGTTCAATTAAATAAATTAGGAATAGAATTGAGTGACAACTATATTGATTTGATGTTAGTTAGCTATTTGATTAATCCAAAAGGCGATTATTCTATAAAAGATATTGCATTTTCTGAATTAGAGGCAGATATTAAATCACTTGATGAATATTTAGGAAGTGGTAAGTTCAGAAAAACTATAAATGATTTGGAAATTATTTATGTTGAAGAATACTTAGCGAATAATTTATTTATTGTAGAAAAGACTGTTAATAAACTAATTGAGAAGTTGGAAAATTTAGAAATGGAGCATTTGCTTTATGACATTGAGCTACCACTGGTAAAAGTTCTTGGAGATATGGAAATATTTGGTGTTAAAGTTGAAAGAAAAGAAATTGATAAGCTAGATATTGAAATTTCAACAAGAATAGAAGATATAACAAAAAAAATATTTGATTTAGCTGATGGAGAATTTAATTTGAATTCACCAAAACAGTTGGGAGAAGTCCTATTTGACAAGTTGAAATTACCTGTAATTAAAAAGACAAAGACTGGATATTCTACAAATGTAGATGTTCTACATAAATTGAGAAATGAACATGAAATTATTCCACTGATTGAAGAATATAGACAACTTTCGAAATTGAAGAGCACATATATTGATGGATTGATTCCGGTGATTAAGGAAGATGGAAGAATTCATTCTAAATTTAATCAAACTGTTGCGGTAACAGGCAGACTTAGTTCAACAGAACCGAATTTACAAAATATTCCTATAAAAACAGAAGAAGGAAGAATGATTAGAATGGCATTTGTTGCAGGTGAAAATAAAAAGCTTGTTTCAGCAGACTATTCTCAAATAGAACTCAGAGTATTGGCTTCATTGTCAAAAGATGAAACAATGATAGATGCATTTAAGCATAATATAGATATTCATACTAAGACTGCATCAGAGGTTTTTGGAGTAGCGATTGATGAGGTGACAAAGTTACAAAGGTCAAATGCCAAAGCTGTCAATTTTGGAATAGTTTATGGAATTTCTGACTATAGTTTATCTCAAGATTTAGACATACCTAGAAAAGAAGCAAAGTCATATATTGATGGATATTTAAGAACATATCCCAATATAGCCAAATATATGGATAAAATAATAGAACAAGCTAAAGAACAGGGATATGTAGATACATTATTTCATAGAAGAAGATATATTCCTGAATTAAAAAGTTCTAATTTTAATGTTAGAAGTTTTGGAGAGAGAATAGCATTAAATACTCCAATTCAAGGAACAGCGGCAGATATTATAAAGATTGCGATGGTTAATGTTTATAATAGAATTAAATCTGAAAAGTTGAAATCAAAATTGATATTACAAATTCACGATGAACTTATTATTGAAACATCTAATGATGAAATTGATATAATAGAGAATATTTTAAAAGAAGAAATGGAAAAAGCTGTAAAATTGGAAGTTGCACTTTTAGTAGATGTTGAAGTGGGAAATAGCTGGTATGAAGTCTAAAATTATTGGTATAACAGGATCGATAGCAACTGGTAAATCAACAGTATCTAATATTTTGAAAAACAAGGGATATACAGTTCTTGATTTGGATAAAATCGCTCATGAATTAATGAAAAAATGTGAAAAAAATTATATTAATATTTTGAGTTATTTTGGAGATGAAATATTAGATGAAGATGGTGAAATTGACAGGAAAAAGCTAGGAAATATTGTTTTCAATGATGAAAAAAAATTAAAAAAATTAAATAATTTGACTCATCCAAATATATTTTATACAATATTAGGAAAGATAAATTCATTAGAGGAAAAAATAATTTTTATTGATAATCCTTTGCTAGTAGAATTAATTATAAGTGGAGATTCATATATAAATTATGATGAAATTTGGCTAGTTTATATTCCAAAAATTTTTCAAATTGAAAGATTGAAATATAGGGATAAATTGAATGATGAGGATGCAACGAAAAAAATTAATTCACAAATAAGTATTGATGATAAGGTGAAATACTCAGATTTTATAATTGATAACTCTAAAGATGAAGGATTTTTAATTAAACAAATTAATGAAAGATTGGAAAAATTATGAAAATATTAAAAAGATTAATAGTTATACTTATTATTTTGGCTTTAATTATTTTTTCAGGAATATATTTTTTTGTATATTTTATGATAAATGATAAACATGAGCCATATATGAAATATATTGAAAAATATTCTGAAGAATATAAAATTGATAAAAAACTTATAACAGCAGTAGTTAAGGTAGAAAGTTCCTTTAATGAGAAAGCACATTCTCATGCTGATGCTAAAGGATTAATGCAGTTATTGCCTGAAACTGGAGAATGGATTGCAAAAAGGTTGGGTGAAGATTTTAAGGAAGAAAATTTATTAAATCCAGAAATAAATATAAAATACGGAACATATTATTTGAAGTATTTATTTAATTTATTTAAGAATGTTGATTATGCTATCATGGCATATAATGGTGGACTAAATAATGTTCAAAAATGGATAGATACAGGTATATTAAATGGAAATAAAGAAAATTATGAAAAAATTCCAATAGCAGAAACAAGACATTATATATATAAGGTAAAGAAGCAGTATAATTTAAATAAAAAAATATATGATGTATATTATGCAAATACAACAGATTCAAAATTTAAGAAAGCATTTAGGATTTTGATTTCTCTGGGGTAAAAATTATTTTAAATAAAAATTTAATTTTCCATAAAGTTTTATTATTTAATTTAACTTTATGGAATTTTTTTATAAAAAATTAAAAACAAATAGATGGGAATATAACATATTTTTTTATA
>NZ_JBFNGB010000034.1:0-8774 GCF_046035835.1 Helcococcus bovis | reverse complement strand
TTATAACAGCTTCCTTTTTTTAAGTAATATATTTTTACCATTTTTAGTAAGAACTTTATTACTAAAACCTTTACCAAATTCATAATTATATTTCATAACAATTAAACTTGTATCAATATTAAAAGTATTTTGTAAAAGAATATATGTATTATAATTAGCAGTTCCACTAACAAAATCAGTAATAGACTGATAAACAAAATTATTTACATATCCAATTTAACAAAAAAAATTGGATGAACAAGGATTGGTTATCAGTCTATATTTAATGACATATTTAATTAATTTTATATCAAATCTCTTCATTCATTATTGCATTCATCAAAGGAAATTCAGCTAAAACTTTACGTACCTCTTCAATACTTCTAGTTCTAACTAATGTATCTCTAAGTTGTCTTGATCCCTCGAAATCTTTTATATAGGTTTTAAATAATCTATTAAGCACCTTACTTAGCTTTGGCTCAACTTTTATCATTTCTTCATAATAATCTAGATGATAATAGAATAAATCCATATATTCTTTATAGCTATGATGTTTTTTTTCTTTTTCAAACGCAAATATATTCCTAAATATACCTCTACCAATCATTATGCCATCAACACCATATTTTTCTGCTAATTGCATTCCCACTTGTCTATCCGGAATATCACCATTAATTGTTAATAATGTATTTGGAGCTATTTCATCTCTTAATTTTTTTATTTCAGGAATTAATTCCCAGTGCGCATCAAAGTCTGACATTTCTTTTCTTGTACGCAAATGTATAGATAAATTTACAATGTCTTGTCTTAAAATGTGACTTATCCATTGTTTATATTCATCTACTTCTAAAAATCCTATTCTAGTTTTTACACTTACTGGTAATCCGCCTTCTTTTGCCGCTTGTATTATTTCAGCAGCGACTTTCGGTCTTTTTATCAACCCTGAACCTTTACCTTTTTTTACAACTTTTAGTGCTGGACATCCCATATTAATATCAATACCTTTATATCCCATTTTTGCAAGTTCTCTTGACATTTGTGCAAAATTTTCTGGTATATCTCCCCAAATATGTGCAACAATAGGTTGCTCATCATCAGTAAAATGCAATCTTCCGCTTAATGTATTTCTAGCTTTCTCATTATGAAGACAATTAGTATCGGTAAATTCTGTAAAAAACACATCGGGTGCAGCAGCTTTTGCAACGACATGCCTGAAAACTGTATCTGTTACATCTTCCATTGGTGCTAAGATAAAAAATGGTTTAGGTAAATCTTTCCAAAAATTTTCTTCCATATTCTCTACTTTCCATTCAACTTAAAAAGGATTAAAAATGTTTAATCTTTAATCCTTAAAATTATTCTTAAATTAGTATTTCAATTGTGATCTATTTTCTTCAATTGTGCTTAATGTATTTTTTAATTCATCAGATGTTTTTGATAAAATTTGATCTACATATGCTAAAGAATTTGCAGCAATTGTATTAGCTGTTTCTTTAGCTTCAGCTATTATTCTTTCAGCTTCTTTTCTAGCTTCTATTGTAACGGCATCTTGGTTTACTAATTCTCTTAGTTTTCTATTAGCATCTTCAAAAGATCTATCTACATCTTCTTTCGCTTTATCTTTGATTGCTGAAGCTTGAGAATTTGCTTCTTGTAGAATTCTTTCTCTTTCTTGATTCACCCATTGAGCATCCTTAATTTCTTGAGGAATTGATTCTCTCAAGTCATTTATTACTTCATAAACTTCATCTGGATTAATGGTAATTTTTTTTGAAAATGGAACTGATCCACCATCATCCATAATTTGTTCTAATTCTTCTATTAATGATAAAATATTCATCATTCCTCCTATTTGAATTTTTCTTTTATTTTAATTTCAACATTTTTAGGAACTAATCTAGAAACATCTCCATTAAATGATGCAATTTCCTTTACTATGCTTGAACTTAAATATGACATTTCAGGCTCTGCAACCATAAAAACTGTTTCTACATTTGTTATTGAATAAAATTTGTTCATTTGAGCAAATTGTAGTTCAGATTCATAATCAGAAATTGCTCTGATTCCTCTAATTATTGAATCTATTTTGTTTTTTTCTACAAAATCAATCAATAATCCCGAATACATACAAACTTTAACGTTATCATAATCATACAATAATTCTTCTAACATTTCAATTCTTTCTTCCATATTGAACAAATATTTCTTTTTATTATTTACTAGTACACATACTACAACTTCGCCAAAAAGCTTAGAAGCTCTTTTTATTATATCTATGTGTCCATTAGTAACTGGATCAAAACTACCTGGATAAACTACTTTCATTCCGTCTCCCTATAAAATCTGATATATTTTCTACCATATTTTTTTTCATAAACTAAATCTAGTTTACCATAAATTTTAGAAAAATCTATATCTTTATCAATTTCTACAATAAAAAGAGCATTATCAAAATATTTGTGATCCAACATATATTCAAATGCCTTTTCATAAAATCCAGATTTATATGGTGGGTCTAAATAAACATAGTCAATATTTTCTCTTATTTGCATTAAATTTTTTCTAAAATCTCCCTTTAAAATTACTGACTGATTTTCAAATTTAGTATGAATGATATTATATTCCATATCAGTTAAATTATTTCTATCAATTTCTGAAAAATATGCTTTTTTTGCACCTCTGCTTAGAAATTCTATTCCTATATTCCCAGTACATGCAAATAAATCAAGAGCTACTTCATCTTCTTCAATGTTACCTATGATATTAAAGACAGCCTCTTTTATTTTATCTTCTGTAGGCCTTGAATTTTCACCTTTAGGTCCTTTTAATTTATGCCCTTTTCTTAAACCAGTTATAACTCTTAGTGCCATAATACCTCAATTTAAAATTACTTTTTCTAAATTTTTTATTTTTTCATAAATGATGTTTTTCAAGTCATCATTTATTTCATTTGTATCTTCAATCATTTTTTCAGCATTCTTAATTAATTCTTCATTAAAGTAAAAACTGTTGTCAAAGTCAATAAAACCAGATTGATTTTGTCCGTAAACATCGCCAGATCCTCTAATTTCCAGGTCTTTAGATGCAATTGAAAATCCATCATTATTACTTGCAATAAATTCTAATTTTTCAGTTAAGTATTTTTTATCTTTCACAACAAAAAAGCAATAAGATTGAATACCAGAACGACCTACACGTCCCCTCATTTGATGAAGTTGCGATAGTCCAAATTGATTTGCATCATAAATAATTATTGTATTTGCGTTTGGCACGTCAATTCCTACTTCAATAATACTTGTAGCTATTAAAATATCTATTTCTTTATTTAAAAATTTGCTTTGATTAATTTTCTTTTCTTCTGCCGTCATTTTACCATGTAAAATGTCTATATTAACTTTATCATTAAAATATTTTTTTAACTTTTTATACAATCCTTCTACAGATTCTAACTGATCGTCTTCATATTCAACTCTTGATACAACAACATATACCTGTTTTCCTTCTTGTACTTGCTTATATGCAAAATCCATAAATTTCATCTCTTGGTAAATTGTTGTTAAATATGATTTTATAGGTAATCTATTTTTTGGTAATTCATCAATATATGAAATATCTAAGTTATTATATAAACTTAATGCCATAGTCCTTGGGATTGGCGTAGCAGATAATAAAAGCATATCAGGGTAATATCCCTTGTCAGACAACATTTTTCTTTGATATACGCCAAATCTTTGCTGCTCATCCATAATAACAAAACCCAATCTATTAAATTCTATTTTTTCTTGAAATAAACTATGAGTTCCAAAAATTATTTCAATTTCATTATTTTTTAACTTTTCATATATTTCTTTTTTTTCTTTTTCAGAAAACGAACCTGTTAAAAGACTTGATTTAATTTCTAATTTCTCAAAAAAACTCTTATAATTTTCATAATGTTGCCTTGCTAATAATTCTGTAGGTGCCATAAATGCCACTTGATATTTACTTTTTATAGCTACAATGGCTGATAATATGGCAACTATTGTTTTTCCAGATCCTACATCTCCTATTACAATTCTATTCATCCTTTTTTCAGAAATCATATTTTCTTTTATTTGTTCTAAAGCTTTTTTTTGAGAATTAGTAAGTTTGAAACTTAAACTATTCAATATTAAATTTAAATCTATATCATTAAATTTAATAAATTTATCAATTTGATTATCAAAATATATCTTATTAGCTAGTTTTTCTAGATAAATATTTCTTAAATTATTACTATACATAGCCTTATATAAATTTAAATTAGATATCGGCTTATGCAAATACCTTAAAGTATCCGATAAACTAATTAGATTATATTTGCTTAATTCTAAATCATTAATATAATCATTTATATAATAATTTGAAGAAAAAACAATGTCTTTATATTTAATAAAATCTTTTTGTGAAATCCCTTTTAAAAGTGAATAGATGGGAGTAATCCCTCCTATTTTGTCATCTTCTATATTTGAAATAATAGGATTAATTAGAGCTTTTTTTTGAGAATCATAATATCCAAAAAATTTATATTTTTGATTAAATTTTAATGTTTTTATTGAAAATCTATCATTATACCAAATTATTTTAATCCTTCCAGTACTATCATATCCTTCAACACTTGATATTGATTTATTATTTCCATAAAAATATGTTCTGTTAATTTTATCAATAGTTAATTCACAATAAGATTTTATATCATTAGTAAGATTAACAACTTCTACCAATATAGATCTATCTTCATATTTTCTTGGTAGATAATTTATCAAATCATTTACATTATGAATATTCATTTCTTGCAAATATTTAACTTTTTTAGGCCCTATTCCTTTTATATCTTTTAATTTCATATCTATTCTATTGATGCAATATAGTAATAAAGTGGTTGTCCACCTAAATTAACTTGAATATCCAAATCAGGATATAATCCTTCTAATTTTTCTAATAATTTGTTCGCATCTTCTTCTTTTATATCTTCACCATAGTATACTGATATCACTGAATGTTCATCATTAATTGCATGTTTAATTAAATCTAAAAATGTTTCTTCTAAATTATTCCCTTTAACTACAATTTTTCCAGATTCTAATCCAATAAAGTCATCTTTCTTTATATCTAAATCTCCACTTTTTGTATCTCTAACTGCATATGTTAATTGTAAACTTGTAATTTCATCTAAAGATACTGTCATATTTTCAAAATTTTCTTCTGGAGATAATGATTCATCAAAATTTATAATTGCTGTAAATGCTTGTGGAATAGACTTTGTTTCTATAACAATTAAGTTTTTATCAACTAATTCAACAGCTTGTTTTGCAGCTAAAATAATATTTTTGTTATTTGGGAACACAAATACATTTTCTGCATTTACATCATTAACTGCTTCAACAATATCTTCCGTAGATGGATTCATTGTTTGCCCACCTTTAATTAGTCTATCAACATTTAACTCTTCAAAGATATTATCAAATCCTTCACCTATTGAAATACTTACGAATCCATATTTCTTTTTCTTTTCATTATTTGATTTTTGTTGCTTTTCTTTTAATCTATTAACCTCAGCATTTTGGAATCTCATATTTTCAATTTTTAAATCTGATAATTCTCCTCTTTTTCTTGCTAATGATAACACTAAACCAGGGTCATCAGTATGAATGTGTGTCTTTATAATATTGTCAACACCAACACATACTATAGAATCACCATATTTTTCTATTTCTTTTTTAAATTCTTCATATGATTGTGTTCCATCATGATTAATTAAAAACTCTGTACAATATCCGTAAATAATATCTTCAGGTTTTACTCCTGAATGATGTTGAATAATTTTATCAAAGTCTATTGCTTTAATATCTTCAGTATTTGCTACTAATTCAACTTCTTCACCCTTGATTCCTTTATAAAAGCCTTCTAAAATGAAAATTAGTCCTTGACCACCAGCATCTACAACTCCAGCTTCTTTTAATACTGGTAACATTTCTGGTGTCATCATCAACGCTCTTTTACCTTCATCAATACAAGCTCTTAAAAACTCATCAATTCTGTCATATCTTAAAAACTCTCTTCTAGCAAATTCCGCAATCATTCTACTTACAGTTAAAATTGTACCTTCTGTTGGTTTTAGTACTGCATTATACGCTGTTTCTTTCGCACTTTCAAAAGCTTCTACTAAATTAACTATTTCAACTAATTCAACTTGCTCAACAATCTTTGCTACACCTCTACATAATTGAGATAGTATAACTCCAGAATTACCTCTAGCTCCCATCAATGAACCAGTTGATAACGCTTTAGCTATTGCCTTCATATCATCATCAGATTCATTTAATTTTCTCATTACTGATTTAAATGTTAATGACATATTTGTTCCTGTATCTCCATCTGGTACAGGAAATACATTTAATCCGTTAACATATTCTTTATTTGATTCAAGATTATTATAAGCGGATGTGATTCCCTTTCTTAAATCAAAGTGATTAAAATTCTTCATTTTACCCCCAATTAAACTCTAATTCCTTGTACAATGACATTTACAGAATTAACTTTTAAGTGTGTATTTTTTTCAATATTGTATTTTACTTTTTCAATTATATTATCTGCAACAACTGCAATTCTTACGCCAAATTCCATCATTACAACTAGATCAACATCAACAATGTCACCATTTACTGTAACTTTAACACCTTTTGTTTTATTTTCAAACTTAAGTAATTCAAAAATACCATCTTTTGTGTTTTGAGCTACCAATCCAACAATACCATATGTTTCTTGTGCTGATTCTGCTGCAATAGTAGCTATAACTTTATGATCAATAGCAATTTTACCGTGACTATTTTTTAATGTAGCTGACATAAAATGACCTCCTTAACTTTTTATATATTAAATTATATCAGTATTAAGAATAACTTGCAAAATTTTAATTATTTATGTTATAATTGTTCAAGTAATGGAATACATCAAGTTAGGAGGAATATTATGGCAAAGCAATGTGCAATTACAGGAAAAAGAAAAAAAGCTGGTAATGTAGTAACATTCTCACACAGAAAGATTAAAAGATCATTTAAACCAAATTTAAGAAGAGTTAAAGCTATCGTAGACGGAAAAGTTCAAAGAATTTGGGTATCTACAGCTGCATTAAAGTCAGGTTTAGTCGAAAGACCATCATATAATAAAGAAGCTTAATTATAAGGACTATTGAAGAAATTCAATAGTTCTTTTTTTTATTAGATTTTCTTGAATTTGCTTAAATTTCCAGAATTTGCCTTAAACCCCTAGCTTTTTCGATTTTTTCTCTTGTTTGTCTTGGAAATTTTTATGTTTTTCGTTTCAAAATTTTCCTAAATTTAACTTTCTCCCCTTGCTTTTTTCTTTTTTTCTTATTTGCCTAGAAATTATTTCAATAATTTCATTTTGGCAATTTCTTCAACTTTTTTAATATTTAATAAAGAAACATCATATTTCTTAATATATTTTCTAATTTTAATGTTATCTTGTATTAAAGTTTGATAATACTCTGTAGTTTTTCCTGATTTTTTCACTTCTATTCTCCCATTAATTTCAATATTTTTTGCATTTTCATAATATAATAAATATTTTTTTCATTTTTTTATACACTTCATTTTTCCTCCAAAAATTTTACTTATATTAATTATCTCAAAAATATAAAATTTGTTAATGTCATTATTATTAAGAAAATGTAATATTTAAAATGAAAAAAGACATAACCAATATAAATACTGATTATGCCTATAAAATTATATTATTAAATTGTTTTTTCTTTTTTAGCATATATAATGATGCACTCGCAACAGTTAATACATATACTGAAGATATAATTCCTAAATCAGAAGTATTAGGTTTTCAAGTTTAACTTTAGATGTTTCACCTGGATTTTGAACAGTTAAACTTGTTTCTAAATTTGCAGCATTATATTTATCATTTTCTGCAAATTTAATATTTATTTTATATTTTCCTAAATTTAATGATTCTAGATATGAATTTTTTAATGTAATAATTGTACTACCTTCTTTTAATTCATAATTTAAATTGTCTATTTTAACTTCATTTAATTCTATTTCCTTAAATAATCCTAAAGGTGAATTAACTTTTAATACTACTTCTTTACCTGATCCTTTTACAAAAATTAAATCTTGCCCAAATTCAAATTTGGCATCAATTTTAACTTCCACTTTTGGTGCTGGATCTACCTATGGTGCTGGATCTGTTTTTGGTGCTGGATCTACTTTTGGCTTGGAAATGATTCTGGTTGATCTTCTGCTTTTGGCGTTAGATCTTCAACATTCGAATTAGATTGTGTATTTGAATCTTTTTTAGCTTTTAATTCTGCTAATTTATTCTTAAATATTTGTAACTCTCTTTCAAATTTAGATATTTTATCCTTCATTGCTGATACATAACTTTGTTCAGAAAAACTTTCATCTAATCTTATAAGATTTTCCCCTAATAGGCTAATTTTAGAATTTATTTCTGCACTATATGCTCCTAGATTATTTTCTTCCAATAATTTTCAATTTTCTTCATTATATAATTCCGAGAAATCTCTACGTAATATCTCTAATTTTTCTTTTACTTCTTATTTTAAGGATTTTTGTTCAGGAACATCTTTATTTTGATAATTTGATGAAATGTTTTTATTAAATACTTTCCAATCTGTTTGTCCATCTTTCAACACTTGTGATCCTTGTAAATCTGATATTTCAGCTTGTAATAATCCATCATATTCAAAATTACTTAATACAAGCGAATCTCATTTTTTTACA
>NZ_JBFNGB010000033.1:0-9573 GCF_046035835.1 Helcococcus bovis | reverse complement strand
CATCAGTATCTCTTTGAATAATAATATCAAAGGTAGTTAAGGTTTCTAATCCATCCTGATCTGTACCTCTTACTGTAACTGTAATTTTTTCTTCTTCATGATCGTTATTTGCCCAGTTAACACTAGGAACGGTACCTGTAATTTCACCAGTTGCTGGATCTATATTTAATCCTTGAGGTGCATTTACTAATTCATAGTTGATATTTTCTTTATCAGCTTTTACTACTACTTTATCTATTTCTGTAGCTTGACCAGGTTTTTCAATTTTTGTTTGTGTTTTTGGTTCTACAGTTAAATTGAATCCAGTACTTCTATATATTACATTAATATCGGTGTCTTGAGTAAATTGACCTTCTAATGTATGAGTACCAAGATCAAAATCTCCTTTATCCCAACCTTTATATTCATAGCCAGCTTTAGGAGTAATCTTCGGAGTAGTTAATTGAACTTTAACTTTTGGATTTACATGATATGAAGTTTCACCTTCCATTGTACCTTTATTGTTATCATTTATAAATGTAACTGTTACATAACCTTCTGGTTTTTCTTGTGTTCCAGGTATTACATCTGGTAGGTTTTCAGTAACTATGAATTTCGCAACTGAAACTTGATCGATGTAAATAGTTTTATCTCCAGTATTAACTGGTACAGATATTAGAACAGGAATTTCAATTTCAGTCCCTGCTTCAACAGTGTCTGGAACTTTTACAGTTACTTCACCAGTTGTTTCATTTACAGATACTTGATATCCTTCTGGAACATTGTAAGGAGGTCTTACTTCTACCTTATCATTGCCATCTCCTAAAGATAAACCAGGATCAAGTTTGAACTTTGTGCCTTCTGGTGCTTTATTCTTTTCAACAATATCTTTAGTAGCTAAATTATCCCCTGTTGGAGCAAGATTTGTTTTTTCACTTCCTTTTTTTACTTCAGCATCTTGATAGATGAAACGATCTATATTTGTAGCTATAAAAGAATCTACAAGCATAAAGTCATCATCAAATGAAGGATTGTCTACATGACCAAAATATACAGTTGAAAAATATGTTACAACACCTTTTATATCTCCAGGTACAGTAATTGGGTATGAATTAATAGTTCCATCAGGACTAGAAACGAATTTTTCAGTCTTAACTAATTTGGTTGTACCATCTTCACTACGTGCAAACCATGCTAATGTGTAATTTTCGTTTGGAATTAATCCCGATGTTTCATTTTCAACGTAATCGCCAGGACCAGCAAATTTTGATATTGAATCATATACTAAAACATCATGCATTGGTTTAGGTGTGGTTAATGCAAAATTTACATTATAAATATTATCAGAACTTGCATTAAATACTCCGTATCCATCAACTGCCTTAAAATGAGGTTGATTAAAATTTAATGAATATAAGTCATAGTTTTTAACTAAAGGTTTTACCATTAAATAATCTTTATTGATATGTCTATGTTTTTGACCAATAGTTCCATTCCATTTCATTAAATTTGAATTATCTCTATCTTCTTCAGTAACTACTTTTCCATATTCTTCACCGGAAACTTTCCAAGATACTTTTGCCCCACTATTTTGTTTGTTTCTGTCAACACCGTATAGACCATTAAATGGTATATAGTATTCTCCATTTTCACCTGTTGTTGTAACTACAGTTTCTGCTATAGCAGCACCTTTTACACCCTTTTCTAAATCATATTTTTCAATGATTTCTTTTTGAGCATTTGTAAAATCTGTACTATTTGCATTTGGATGATTTTTCTTCCATTCATCAAATAATTTTGCAACATCATCATTAACATAAGATGCTACGACTTTTACACCTGCGACAAATACATCTCTTGCATTGCCACTATATAATTGTTGTTTTGGAGAACCTGCTAAGGTATTTCCTTCATACCAAAGAGTTCCTTTTATTCTACCATAGTTCCCTAAATCTGTGTTGTCATGAACTTTCCATTCAGCTTCAGGCTTAACCATCCATGTGTGATCTTGATTTTTTTGCCAGATAAATTCAGAACCTACAATTCTATTAACCCCGACTGTAAAATCCCAAGATTCTCGAACTCTTTGTAATCTAGTACGGAAAGCACCTGAATAATAATCGTCACCTGATACAACCGCACTATAACCAGGTAATTCATCGGACCATGTTCTTATTTTAAATTTAGAATCTCCTGCAATTTCAAACACTGCAGCTTGTCCAAATATATTTTCTACAGGCTTAGATAAATCAAAATAGAATGTACCATCTTCATTTGTCGTTGTATAATAAATAGGAGATACGAATCCTTCTCCGTTAATCCATTGCAAATAAATCTTATGATTTGCAACAGGTTTATCTACGCCTTTATCATAGCCATAAATACTATTGCCATTTTCAATCCAAGCTCTACCTTGATATCCACGTTTTTGATTATTAGAGCCTGGAGAATAAATAGCATTTTGTTCTGCATTTACATTTTTAATGGCTTTGTTTATGGGTAAAAAACCTAAAATCATAAAAAAAGCTAATGCTAAAGCAAAACATTTTTTAGCTTGTTTTCTCAACATTTTTTCCCTCCTTATGTATGAGATAAATAATTAGACAATTAATTAAAAATTTGTCTAATTATAAGAGTATATAAATAATATAAATTTGAGATTTTTATATTTACGAATTGTGAATTAAAACTCATATATATATATATATATATACATGTTTAAAAATATAGCATAATCATCTAGAGTTGTCAAAAATATGTGACAAGAATTAATGAAATATAATATTTAAATTTCGATTTCTAATAAATTTTCTCTATGCTATAATCATAAAGAGGTGAATTATGAAGCAAGCATTGTACAGGAAATATAGACCAAATACATTTGATCAAGTTTTAGGTCAGGAAAATGATGAAGCTCATATGATTACAAATGAAGGGTTTAATGCACTTTTAAAAAATTATGGAAGAACCACCCAAGCATTTAATTTTCATATTAGCGACAACCGAAATAAAAAAAATACCAGATACTATTTTATCTAGAACACAAAGATTTGAATTTAAATTTATATCTAAAAGAGATATTAAAAAACAAATTAATACAATTTTGTATAGAGAAAATATCAAAATGGATGAAAAAGCTATTGATATTATTTCTAATGTAAATGAAGGAGATATAAGAGACGCGCTTTCTACACTAGATCAAGTTATATCAATAGGGAATAAAGTAATAAACACTGATGATGTATATGACTTACTTGGTATATTTTCAGATGAAATTAAAATTGAATATAGTAAAAATGTATTTGATAAAAACTACGATGAACTTATAAAATTAATAGATTTAGAACTAAATAGAGGTAAAAATCCTAATACCTTTATAAAAGAAATAATTGTCTTTTTTAAAGATTTGCTATATATAAAGATTGGGCAAAAATCGTATAATTTTGATGGCTTGATTGAAAATATTTCTATAAATCAATTGGTAAACTCTATAGACATTTTGTTAGAGTACGAAGAAAAGATGAAGAAATCCAATAGTCAAGATTTGCTACTAAAACCATGTTCTATACGCTTAATTGACTATATGCCACGAAGTGTTTTGGAATCAAAAATAAAAACAGTGCAGACAAATAATGGCAGAGAATTTTGCAATGATAGAGAACAAAAAAAATCAGCATTTGAAAAAGTATTAGAATATCTAGATATAAAGTATATAAGAACAAGACCATACTTACCATGGCAAAATGGAGTAGTAGAAAGAAGTCATAAGATAGACAACGAGATATTTTACAGTAAAAGAAGATTTAAGAGTGAAGAAGAAATGTATAAAGCATTTAAGAAATATAGTGTAAGGACAAATAATATAGCAAGAAGAGTATTAGGATTTAAGACACCAAATGAAATAGCTGAAAGTTATTTCAAAAAGGCATCATAATAATACAAACAAAACATATCCCAGTCAAGGTACGCTTCGCTTTTCTACTTGACAGAAATATGATTTGTTTGTAGATAATAAATAAGCCCTTTGAAAAATGTTATTAAATGGTTTTCTTGTCACATATGTTTGACGACTCTAGAATATTACCTAAAAAAGTGATATTTTCATCTTTAATTGAAAGTGTTTTTGATATATAATTAGAAATGTTAGTAAACATTGTGTACTCCTTTGTTTTTGTGTCGTTACTTTAATTTTAGGATAAAAGTTACACTTTGTATTCTAATTTTTTTATTTTAAAATAAAAAGCAGTGAAGGTGAATTTTATCCACCAACACTATTTATTGTAGAACCTTTTTTATTTTTTCTTAAAAATAAACAATTTAGATCCAATGTAATTTGAAATTAAAACAATTAAATTGGATAAAATTTTCATTATTAGACTATTAAATTTAAATAAATCTACGCCAATATACATAACTGAAGTATCAAAAACTCCTGTTAGTAATCTAACTGAAATAAAAGAAACAAGTTCTTTAATAGCTATCTTTGCATCCCATGATTTACTATTAAACACCCATATTTTATTGGTTACAAATGCAAAAATCACTGATAAAAACCATGCAATTATATTACTTGTTACATTTGATACATTAAATACATTATAAAATAGATAATAAGATACTATATTTATAAGTGTAGTTATTCCTCCAAAAAATATGTAAAGAATTATACCTTTATACTTTTCATGCATTTTAAGTAAATTTTCTTTATTAATCTTCATCAGGTATGTACTCCATAATATCTGCAGGTTGACAATTTAATGCTTCACAAATAGAATTTAAGGTTTCGAATCTTATAGCTTTAGCTTTATTATTTTTTAAAATTGATATATTTGAAATTGTAATACCTACTTTCTCTGAAAGTTCTGTTACGGACATCTTCCTTTTTGCTAACATTACATCAATATTTATCATTATCATATCGTTAAGTCCATTTCTAGCTGTAAATCAGCACTCTTTTCTACTAACAAAGCCAAAGGATTAACCAAAATGTGTCCTGCTAATAAGAAAAATATAAATAATATCCAAATAATTAAAAATTGGAAATTATGCATGTCAGCCAATGTCATTACAATATTTACTATTACAGAAAACAACAATGTAAATAATATTTTTTTATCAATAATTCTTATAATTTTAGCGTTTTCGTGAGTAAATACATTCCCATTTTGTAAATTATCCAACATTTTTAGGACATCTTTTATACCAATAGTAACCATAAAAGAAACAAAATATATTATCGCAAGCCATATGATTATCATACTTTGATTACTTTTATCTTTTAAAATAACTTTATATCCATAATATGTAGAAACACCTATTCCTGAAAATAATACTAAAATCATAAACAAATATGCTAAATATTTAATATTTAGCAAACTTTTTTTCATCTTATGATCTATAAACGTTTTACCTTGCATATCCATAACAACTCTCCTTTAATTAATTATATCAGACCATTTATCGTTATACAATATATTTTTATTGTTTTGTATACTCCTTAAATTTTATATAAATAGATCCTTTATATTCTATAATTGAACCTTTTTTAGGGTAAATAGGCATATCATAAATTGTATTTTTAAGATTTTCATCTTCGATTTTTACTAAATCTTTATTCCATATTTCCTTGACAGGATTTGTAAATCCAGAATATCTTTCAGGATATAAATACCAGAAATAATGCATAGTTATCTTTTCATCTAAAAGCGTTGATTTCAATACATCTTTGGTAGTATATTTACTTGTAAATTCATTTGTAATATTTGGATTTCCTATAAAATAAACTGGCTTATTTTTGTCATAAAATGGCTGTTCTTCAATTCGTGATAACACCCTAGTTGTGTATGAAGCTAAATTTTTCCCATCAACATCCAATGTCATATATACCTTATTAGTTACAATCAAGAAATTTCCTATTGTTAGTAAGAATGCTATTGCTGAAGCGCATAACGATATTGTGGTTAAATTCATCTTTTCTTTAATTTTCAACTTAGAATAATTTTCAAATATCATTATAAATAAAATGTAAACTGCTATATAACCTTGCAACATTCTTAATCCTATTGCAGAATTAGGTGCTAAAATAAATATACTATTCACTGAAATTGGAAGTATTAAAATTAGTAAACAAACAAATATCAATTTTTTAATTTCTAATTTTCTTATTAAATTTATAAATAAGAATGTCATTCCTACAAAAATAATTGTATTTACAATAGTATAAAATCCAAACTGATCATAACTATCTAAAAAGAAAAATCTAAAAAATTCGTAGAAAGTACTCAATATAGAAATAGGTAAATCTTTAAGATTTAGCACTCCCATTTTATCTATTCCCTGATATTCTGAAAGTTGAATACTAAAAATATATTTTACACTTATTACATATAAAGTTAATGATGATATATATGAAAATAATGCTATAAATAATTTTTTTAACACAAAATTAAAATTATTCTTCTTATTTATTATTTCAAAAATATAGTAAATAATTACTATTGAAGCAGCTAACCCCAAATATGTTTGATATATCGCTAAGGATAGGACAGTCAATATAATTGATCCTACAAATCCATATTGATACTTTATCATTAGATATGCCCCCAAAATTATAAATAATTCTCCAAGTGCATAAGCATCAGCACTATTCATATATGGAAAAAGAGCTGCATTTGTAGGAAAACAAATCATAATTGCGGATAATAAAATTATATGAAATTCTTTTTTTATCTCAAATAAATCAGCAAGTAAAGCACTAGAAATAGCTGTATAAAAAATTATAAGGCCACCATTAACCCATGGCATACTAAAATTTGAGCTTATAGATGCAGCATAATGTAAAAACCATCTTCCAGATGTACTAAAATCCATATTATGTACCAATTGGTCTATATCATCATGATTTATTAATTTATTTGTTAAAGCGTAAAAATGACATATTACTCCAAATAAAATTGTATATAAGAAAGCCTTTTTTACATTTTTAGGTATCTTTTTATTTAATTCTTCAAAAATTTTACTTGGCATAAGTCCCTCCATATTTATATTAATTCTATTTTACTACAAAAATTCAAATTATATTATATAATATATATAAATATTTTTTTAGGAGTAATTATGAATAAACTTTGGATAGTAATCCCTTGTTATAATGAAGAAGAGCTCTTGCCTATAACTGCACCTCTATTTTTAAATAAAATTAATAGTTTAATAGAAAAAAATTTAATCGATAAGAATAGTAAAATATTATTTGTAGATGATGGATCAAAAGATAAAACTTGGGACATCATAAATAAATTATCATTAGAGAATGATAAAGTTATAGGCATTAAACAAAGTAGAAATCGAGGACATCAAAACGCTGTATTAGCGGGACTTATGGAAGCAAAATCAAAATGTGATATAACTATATCTATTGATTGTGATGGACAAGATGATATAAATGCAATGGATGAAATGATTCAAGAATACAATGAAGGCTGTGAAATTATTTATGGAGTTAGAGATAATAGAGAAAGTGATACATTTTTCAAAAGAACTACTGCTCAAGGATTTTACAAATTTATGAATGTAATGGGTGTTGATACTGTATATAATCATGCTGATTACAGATTAGTAAGCTCAAAAGTCTTAAATGAATTTTCAAATTTTAAAGAAGTAAATTTATTCTTAAGAGGAATGTTCCCACTAGTAGGCTTTAAGAGTACTAGTGTATTTTATAAAAGAAATGAAAGAATAGCTGGAAAAAGTAAATATCCATTTTTCAAAATGTTAGGACTAGCTATTGATGGTATTACAAGTCTTACGATAAAGCCAATAAGAATAGTAACTTCAATAGGAATATTTGTAAGTTTTTTA
Organism: Helcococcus bovis; assembly: GCF_046035835.1. Lineage (NCBI taxonomy): Bacteria > Bacillati > Bacillota > Tissierellia > Tissierellales > Peptoniphilaceae > Helcococcus > Helcococcus bovis. Next base: position 1,737 of record NZ_JBFNGB010000033.1, on the reverse strand, counting down.
GGCTTCATAGGTGTAATTTGGTCTATGATCCAAGCTTTTTTAGGCAATACAGTTACTGGTTGGGCTTCAATTGTTTCAATAATTTGCTTCATAGGTGGAATACAACTTATAAGTTTGGGAGTTATTGGAGAATATGTGGGAAAAACATACATGGAAACAAAACAAAGACCAAGATATATAATATCTGATAGGACTAAAAATAATGAATAATAAACTAAAATCAATATTTAATAATTTGATATTTTCAATTAGTTTTTTAGTTTTGTTTTCATTATTAATTGTCTCAACATTCCAATCTACTTTTATAAGATTAAATGAAAAAGTAACTTTTTTGTACTTTGACTATTACTGGATATTATTTTTATTTTTACATGTTATATTTTTATTTTTTATAATAAAAAATAAAAATATAATAAATGAAAAAATATTTTTTGTATTATTAACTACTATTTATATTTTAATAGCTGGATATTTAATAATAAATATAAGTCCAATAATACGTGCTGATGCAAATATTGTATATAAAGTTGCAAACCAATTAAGAAATGGGATATACGATTATTTTAATCCCGGTATGTATATGAACTACTATCCACATCAACTAGGGTTAGTTTACTACAATTATTTATTAGGATTTATATCTTATTCGACAAAATTTATATTTTTTGTAAATTTTATTGAAGTTGTAGCTATAAATTATGCAATGTACAGAATAATAAAAATTTTATCTAAAAATAATAAGTTAAAAATTTTAATAGGAATATATCTATCATTTGCATTTACTCCGCAATTATTATTTATAAGTTTTGCATACGGACTAATCCCTGGCTTCTTATTTATGATTTACGGAGTATTAAATATATTAAAATTCAATAAATATGGAAAGATTAAAAATTTAATATTAAGTATAATATTTTTAATAATTTCCTGTTTAATTAGAAATAATTTTATTATAGCAGTAATTGCAATAGCGATATACGAATGGATAACTTTAGATAATAAGAAAATAATTGCATTAAAATTTTTATTAGGATTTTTAATATTAAATTCTGCAACAGGATTTTTATTAAAAAATATAACATCACATATTACAAACATAAAAATATCTAAAGGAATGCCTAAAATTTTATGGATTGCAATGGGAACAGATATAAATAACAATAGATTGGGCCCCGGATGGTACAATGGATATCATACAAATGTTTTAGAAGATATGAACTATAACTTTGATAAAGCAGGAAAAATTGGAAAAGAAAAAGTCCTTCAAAATATTAAAGAACACTTATCTTCTCCATTAAAATCTATTTCTTTCTTTTCAAAAAAATTTGTTTCAACATGGAACGAGCCTACATTCCAATCCATTTGGAGTGGGCCACAAGATAGATTAGATCAGATAAATTATTCAAATATTACAAAATCACTTTATGGAGAAGGTAATATATTTTGGATTAACTATGAATATATGAAAGCAACTCTTTACCTAATCTATTTAGGGATTGCTATATTTTTAATCAAAGATTATAGAAAAAAATATGCTTTATTTTTAATTTACTTTTTAGGTGGAGTTGCATTTCACTTAATCTGGGAAACTAAAAGTCAATATGTTTATCCATATGTATTTTTAATGATCCCATTAGTTGTAAATGGTGTAGAAATAATATATAAAAATCATGTAAATTTTAATGCAAATAAACATTACAGGTAAATCATTTTTAACAATTAATGTATTTTTTATAT
>NZ_JBFNGB010000032.1:0-14836 GCF_046035835.1 Helcococcus bovis | reverse complement strand
GATTTTTCATTTCTTTTTATGATTTTCACTTTTAGAATGGTATAAATTTTATTACTCAATCCATTCCATTGTAAGTTTAGTTCTTTTGAATGGTATAAATTTTATTACTCAATCCATTCCATTGTAAGTTTAGTTCTTTTGAATGGTATAAATTTTATTACTCAATCCATTCCATTGTAAGTTTAGTTCTTTTGAATGGTATAAATCTTATTTTCTTATCAATTCCTTTTTCTATTATTTAGTTTGGAATGGTACTATCATCTTTTTCTAATCCATTCTTTTTTTATTAATGTTAAATTGAATAGTATAAATCTTATTTTCTTATCAATTCCTTTTTCTATTATTTAGTTTGGAATGGTACTTTTATATATTTTTAATCCATTTTTTTTACTATTAAATTGAATGATATATCTAAAATTACAATGTAAAAAGACTATTACAAAATAACATTCTTAATTATTTGCAACAGCCCCTTTCCAATAAATATATCAAGACTATAAATAGATAAAATTTTAATTATCACATCAAATCTATGTAAAATTAACGAATTTGACAAATCTCCGAAATTTATATATATGTCTATAAATGCTGCATTTATTAATCCTATTATAATAAATAGAATAGGTACAATAAATATTGCTGAATTTATATTTGATTTATAAATATAAATTAAAATTATTATTCCTATCTTAAATACAAAAGATAAAATCAGATATAATATACTTTTAATATTTAACACTATATCCTACTCCTATTGGCTCTCTGAAAATATTCCAATTCCAATATACATCTACACCTCTATTAATAGCTCCTCTAGCAAGTGCTAATCCAAAATTGATTACCTGTCCTGCTGCCCAGGACAATATTATACCAACAATCTTTCCTGCAATTCCTGATATGTTTGAAACATAACCTATCAATTTTTTAGCTAACACATAGGATCCAGCCATCGCAATATAAGTTCCAGGAGAAATACCTAAAAGCCCTAATCCTCTAGCACATTCACTTTTTGTTATGAATTCTCCCCCATCCAAATATTCCATCTCTTCTTGTTCTATCTCTATATAATTTTGTGGTAATACTAATTCCATATTTTCCTCCTATTTTTTATTATTTTTTATGAAACTTACAATTCTTTATGATTTATCATAAAATTTGTAACATCTGCCTAAAATTTAATAAAGTAATATGTCGAACCTCACCTTATTTATTATTCATATGTTATTTCATCTTCTTCAGTTATTATTGAATTTCCCATATTTTCAGATTTTCCTATAAAATTATTTTGAATTATAACCATATCATGATATTCTCTTCCTAGAGAATAAAGTTCTTCATGTGTACCAAGTTCTTTTATCTGTCCACTTTTTATTAAACATATCCTATCACAATTCACTATTGTTGATATTCTATGTGCTATTATAATTACTGTCTTATTTTTTATCTTATTAAAGATTAAATCTTGTATAATCTTTTCACTAAATGAGTCTAAATTAGATGTTGCCTCATCAAATATATAAATATCTGAATCTGATAAAAGAGCTCTCGCTATTGCTAATCTTTGCTTTTCACCTCCTGATAGATTTCCACCTTTTTCTTCAATATATGACATATATTTATTTTGCAATCTATCTATAGTATTATGTATTCCTACCATCTTACAAACCGAAATAATTTCCTCATATGATGCATTTTGATTACCTATTTTTAGATTTTCCATAATAGTTCCTGAAAATAGTTCTATTTCTTGTGGTATATATGCTATTTTATTTCTTAAAAAATAACTATCTATATCTGATAAATCGTATTCTCCAATTGATATTTTTCCTGCATTTGGCTCTATAAATTTTAATAACAGTTTAACTATTGTTGATTTACCGGCTCCACTATCTCCTACAAATGCAAATTTTTCTCCTTGTTTTATATTTAGATTAAAATTGTTTAATAAATTTGGTCTTGAACCATATGCAAATGATAAATCGTCAAAATTTATATCTTTCTTTAAATCTATATTTTTTATTTTATGTTCTATATTTTCATCTTCTCTTTTTAAATCCATTAATTCATTTAACCTATTAATATCTATTGATGACTCTTGAAATGTAAGTTGTAATCCTACCAAATTTTGAATGGGTTCTGTAAAATATTGACTTATACTTTGAAATACTAATAAATCTCCAATGCTCATTTTTCCATCAATTATAAATAATGCTCCTACTGCCATAAATATTATCCCACCTAGTGTATTTATAAGTGATGAGATAGATCCTTGTATATTTGATAAAACTCCTTCTTCATAAGCTATCTTTAATGTATTTACAAATTTATATTCTAATTTTTCAAGTTGATTTTCTTCATCATTTAATGCCTTTACTGTATTTACATTTTGTAAAGATTCTATTAATTGAGAATTTAATACTGCTCCTGCTTCCATTTGTTTTTTATTTATTTCTTTATATGGCTTTTTAAAAATATAAATTAATATTATATTAATTAAAACCATCACAAATAAAATTAAAAATAACTTCAAATTTATATTAATAAGTACTATTGTACTTATTAAAGATAAACCAATGTCTAAAATTAAAGATATTGATACAGAAGTAAAAATATCCTTGATAGTCATAGCATCTTGAAATCTGGTAATTATATCTCCTGTTTTTCTTGATGAAAAAAATGTATATGGCAAATGTATAATATGATTGTAATATCCCATAAGTACTGGTATATCTACTTTTCTTGATAAAAATAGTAATATATGTTTTCTAAATGCAGATAACATTGTTTGTAAAATAGAAATTAATCCAAATACAAATAAGAATACAAATAATGTATTTTTTAATTTATAAGGTATTACTTCATCCATAAGTATTTTTGAAAATATACTGGATAATATACCAAATATACTTAAAAGTAGTGAAGTAAGTATTATAGTAATAAAAAGCTTTTTCTGAGGTAATATAAGTTGCTTAAATATATTAAACATAGACCCTGATTTGTCTTTTTTTACCTCAAAGTCTGATTTTGGAATCATAAATATTGCAATTCCTAAAAATATTTTATCTAATTCTTCGTTGTTTATTTTTTTTAGTCCAATTGCTGGATCATCAATTAAAAATTTGTTATTTCTTAAAATTTTATGTAATACAATAAAATGATTTTCTCCACTTAATGTTTTAACTTGCAAAATAGCGGGTAGTGTTACTTTTTTATTTAAATCTGATAATTTAAATCTTACTGCTTTAACACTAAAATTAAGTTTTTCTAATCCATAAACTACACCTTTTACAGTAGTTCCATATATATCAGTACCGATTATTTCTCTAATTTTCATTATGCTTAATTCAAGACCGTAAGTTTTTATTATCGTTGAAACCACGGCTGCAGCACAATCAGATTGGTCATGTTGTAGTGTAGAATGGTATTTTTTTAATATCATATATACCTCTTGCAATCATTTTCTTTTTATTATTAATAATTATATAATAATAAAAAAATATTTATAAGGGACAAATTTGTCTCTTTTATTTTTATTCAAAATATGGTAATATAAATATAAATTTTTAAAATAATAAAAGGATATGTTATGTACAATAGTTTTGGAAATAAACTCAAAAATATACGAAAAAATCTTTCTTTAACTCAAAAAAAAGTTGCTGATGCAGCTTGCATTGATATAAAAACTCTTAGGCGTATAGAAAAAGGTGAAAATAAAATTTTTTTAGATTATTTAGTTGCACTTTCAAATGTATATAAATTAGACTTGATAGACATGTTTAATAATCATATAACTTTTTATAGTGAAGAAGTAGAAAATGCAATAAATTCAATAGAAAATGCAATAAATTCAATAGAAAATGCAATAAATTCAATAGAAAATAAATTAAGTGATATGAACTTTACCTCTTTAAATAAAGAAATACAAATTTTAGAGAAAAATTTAGATAAAACTCCCTACATATCTCAATATTTTTATCTAATTAAAGGTATATACTATTTAAGAAATATACCTAGAGATTTTGACAATGCTTACAAATTTTTTATTAAATCATTAAAAATAAATAATCCGGATTATAATATAGAAAATTATGATAAATATAAATACAATATTTTAGAATTTAGATGCTTAAAGGAATTAGGAATATTAAAAAGCTACACAGATGGATATAATAAATATACTGAAATAATTGAATTTTGTAATAAAAAAATTTTAATAATATCCAGTACATATATTTCTATAAAAATAAATTATATAATAATACAAATGAGAAAAGCTAAATATCAAGAATGCTTAAAAATGATAAATAATTTATTTAATATAGATACATCTAATTTATCAAACTACTATCCTTATCTATACTTTTTAAAATATCAAATTTACGAAAAGTTGAATGAACAAGAAAAAGCAAACGAAAATTTAAATAATTCTCTTGAATTATGTGATAAATTAAATAAACTAAATACTAAAAAAATCATATTAAATATTATAAACAATAAAAAATAAAGTTCACGTAGGCACATCCACAGCTTCTTTAGAAGCGAGAACCATTGCCGTCAGTGAACTTTATTTCTTATTTTTCTACATATTGTTCTGGATTTCCCATATAATAAATTAAAGTATATAGCGATTCACTTAGGTGAATATTTTCTACCGGGATGTTATCATCTACTTTAACATTTGTTGGTGCAAAATTCCAAACACCTTTTACATTTTTACCAACTAACATATCTGAAACTTTTTGAGCTTCTTCTTTTGGTACTGTTAAAACAACTATATCTATGTGATTTTTTGTAAGAAATTCTTCAAATTTATCAATTGATTGAACTTTAACTTTTCCATCTAATGCTTCATAATCTTCTAAATCAAAGACTCCCAATACATTAAATTTCTTTGTATCAAATCCTCTATATCTATATATAGCTTGCCCTATATGTCCAAATCCAACTATTGCAACATTATATTCTTGATTTAAACCAATAATCTTAATTATTGAATTTTTTAAATCCGTAACTCTATATCCATAACCTTGTTGACCAAATCCGCCAAAATGATTCAAATCTTGTCTTATTTGAGATGCTGTAAATCCTGTAATTTCGCCTAATTGTCTTGAAGAAATTTTTTCAATTCCTTCATTTTCAAGATTAGTCAAGTATCTAAAATATTTTGGTAAACGTCTTACAACAGCTGGAGATATTTTGTTTTTATTCATCTATTTATCCTCCCATTTGTTTACTAATATTATTATATATTTTTTATTATTTTTTTGTCAATTATATTGTTATAGTTTATTAAATTTATGTTCATTCTAAATATATATAATGTTAAATCTATGTAAAATTTAAATAAAAAACTCAGCTAAAGTTTTATTCCTCTTAGCTGAGTTTTCTCTATTTACTATTTATTTTTAACTATTTTTCTTTGATTTATATCTCATTTCTGAATTTAATATTTTCTTTCTAATTCTTAAGCTCTTTGGTGTAACTTCTACTAATTCATCATTTTCGATAAATTCTAACATTTCTTCCAAACTCAATTTCTTTGCTGGTGGCAAGTTTGGAGCATCATCTGATGCAGACGATCTGATATTTGTCTTTGCTTTCCTCTTAGCTACGTTAACTTCAATATCTAATCCCTTTGGATTTTCTCCAACAACCATTCCTTCGTAAACTTCATCACCTGGCTCAATAAATATATTTCCTCTTTTCCATGCAGAATCAAGAGCATACCCTGTTGCTTTACCTGTTTCATAAGCAATTAATGAACCAAATTGTCTTGAAGGAATATCTCCTTTATATGGTTCATAAGCATCAAATTCTGTATTAATGATACCTGTACCTTTTGTATCAGAGATAAATTCTTGTCTATAACCAATCATACCTCTTGCCGGCATCTTAAATGTAACCCTTACATATCCTGCTGATGTGTTTTCCATGGCTGTCATTTCAGCCTTTCTAACACCTAATTTATTTATAATTGTCCCAACATATTGTTCTTCAACGTCAATTGTAACAATTTCCATTGGTTCCATTTTTTTACCATTTTCTTCATGGAACAAAACTTCCGGCTTAGATACTTGGAATTCATATCCTTCTCTTCTCATATTTTCAATAAGAACGGATAAATGTAATTCTCCTCTACCACTTACCTTAAATGCATCTGTTGATTCTGTATCTTCCACCTTCAAGCTAACATCTGTTTCTTTTTCCTTCATAAGTCTAGCTCTTAAGTGTCTTGATGTTACAAAATCTCCTTCCAATCCTGCAAATGGAGAATTATTTACTAAAAATCTCATCGCCAATGTAGGTTCTGATATTCTAACAAATTCTATTGGATCCATGTCTTCATTTTGACATAGTGTATCCCCAATATGAATACCTTCCACCCCTGAAATAGCAACGATTGAACCAGCTTTAGCACTTTGCACTTCAACTCTATTTAATCCTTCAAATTCGTAGATTGTTGTTATTTTAATTCTCATTTTCTTTGATGGATCATTATAGTTAAGTATGAAGGCTGGATCTCCAACTTTAATTTCACCTTGCTCTACTTTACCGATACCTATTCTTCCTAAATATTCGCTGTAGTCTGTTGTAGAAATTAAAACTTCAAAAGGTCTATCCAAATCTCCTTTTGGTTCGGGAATATGTTCAACAATTGTATCTAACAAGTCTTTCAAATCTTCTTTTTGCACTCCAGATTCAAGACTAGCCCATCCATTTTTACCTGATGCATAAATAATTGGTGCTTCTAAATATTCTTCTGGAGCTTCTAAGCTTATAAACAAATCTAAAATTTCATCAATTACCTCTTCAGGTCTTGCCTTATCTCTATCTATTTTATTCAAACAAATTAAAGCTGGCAACTTTAATTCGATTGCTTTCTTTATTACAAATTTTGTTTGAGGCATAACTCCTTCAAAAGCATCTACTAATAGTAATACTCCATCCGCCATCTTTAATACACGTTCTACTTCTCCACCAAAATCAGCATGTCCCGGCGTATCAATAATATTAATTTTGTATCCTTCATAATTAATAGCTGTATTTTTAGATAGGATTGTAATTCCTCTTTCTTTTTCTAAGTCATTATTATCCATAACTCTTTCTGACACTTCTTGATTTTCTCTAAAAATACCACTTTGTCTTAACATTGAGTCAACCAAAGTTGTTTTACCATGATCAACGTGAGCAATAATTGCTATATTTCTTATTTTTTTCATTCTGTACCCTCCCTGGGTTACTTTTTTTATTAACTCGTATTTTTTCACAAAATAGATTTTATCACAAAATAACGCATAATGAAATAAAAAAACTCCATTCTATCTAAAAAGATAATGGAGCTATAATTTTATAAAACAGTTAACTTTATTTTCTTCAAATTTAATATCATCAACTAATGATTCAACTAATATCAAACCTCTACCATGACATTTACACTCACTATTTTCATAAATTTTTCTACCAGTAATTCCTTGCCCTTGGTCTGCAACTGAAAAATAAATGCTTTCATCATTAACTTCAAATACTAGTTTTATAGATTTTTCATCATCAAATTTGTTTCCGTGTTCATGACAATTAATTAAAAGTTCATTTAATATAAGTCTTACATCAAAAATTAGATCTTCATTTAAAATAGGAGTGACATCTTTCAATATTTTATCAACAAGTGTATTTATATTCTTTATTCCACCACAAAATTCTTTATTTAGAAAATATTCCATTTGCCCTCCTTTCTTTTACTGCATTATTATGTTACCCAAAGTAAATAAATTTTAATCATATTTGTGAATAGTTTAAATTTTCCATAATATCGTGTATAATATTAAATATAATATACAATGAGGGAGGAATATTTATGACAAAATGGGAATGCACAGCATGTGGTTACATCTATGATCCAGAAGTAGGTGATCCAGATAACGGTATCGAACCAGGAACATCTTTTGATGAACTTCCAGAAGATTGGACATGTCCAGTATGTGGAGTTGATAAAGACTTATTTGAAGAATTATAAGATTTATAAAGAGGCTAGATTAGTCTCTTTTTTATTTTAAGATTTTGTAATATATTTGAATTTAATTTTTATTACATGTATTATAATCTAGGAGGAAAGATGACTCAAGATTATAATAAAGAAAAATTAGAAAAAATTAAAGAAGAACATTTAGATAATAAAATTAATAAAAGAAGAAAAATATTAAAAGTTTTTGGATTAGTAATTACTATCGCTATTATCATTTTAACCGTGTTTGCTTTTAAGGAAGGTTATTTTGTTGATAGAGAAAAATTTGCCAGACTTCTTTCAAAATTCGGTATATTCGCCCCATTGTTTTTTATAGTATTACAAGCATTTTTTACAGTTTTCCCTGTAAATCCATCGGGTATAACTAATCTATCGGTTGTTATAGCGTATGGACCATTAATTGGATTTATTTTAAATTATGTCGCGATAATGATTGGTTCAGTTATAAACTTTTATTTGGGTAGAAAATTTGGAAAAAAATTCATTGGTTTACTATTTACTGAAAAAGCCATAAATAAACAAATTGATTGGTTAAATAAAGGAAATAAAATAGAAAAAATGTTTATAATCGTACTTATCGTACCATTTATGCCTGATGATATTTCTTGCATGATATGTGGTATGACAGACTTTAAGTTTCATAGATTTTTTATAATAACAGCATTATTAAAATTCTGGGCAATAGGAATTATTTTATATATTATGCAATATGGATATGAGGCTTTGTATAGATTAATATTTTAAATTTGTTGAAAATAAAAATAAAAAAGAATTCCCTAATTTAATATATTTTGGGAATTCTTTTTAAAAAACTTAAAAGGAATTCCATCGGTTCACATATAATACTAGACTTATAAAATCTAATAAGTGTTTAATATTATATCTTTTTTCTCTCTTTTTTTGCAAATTTCTTTTCTTCAAACTTTTTAAATCGAAGTTCCTTATATTTATTTATAAGATATCTATCATATAACTCTCTTGATAAATCTCCATTTTCAATTGCTTTTTTTACAGCACATCCCGGTTCTGTATCATGTTTGCAATCATTAAATTTACAAAAATTACTCAAATTGCTTATCTCTTCAAATAAAATATCTTCATCTACTTCTCTTCTTGTGGAAATTGTCTTAAACCCCGGTGTATCTATCAAATACGAATTAGTTTCTGACAAATAATAAAGAGAGCTTGATGTGGTTGTGTGTTTTCCTTTTCCATCACTTCTAACATCTTGTATTACTGCATTTTCTACCGATAGCAAATAATTAGTTAAGGTTGATTTGCCAGCCCCAGATGATCCTACTAATATGGCTGTTTTATTTTCCTTAAAAAACATTTTTACGTTCATCATTGAATTTTTATTATATATTGAATAATAGATAACTTCTATATTCGGATAAACATCTTTAATCGTTTTAAAAATTTTTTTAGTATTTTCATCAAAATCACTTTTAGAAATTAAAACTATTATATCTTTAGCCATGTTTCCAAAAGTCAGTAAATATCGCTCAAATTTAGATAAAGTAAACCTTTGGTCTGCTGCGATTATAATAAAGATTTGATCTACATTTGAAGCAAGTATTTGTTCACCTCCATTATATCCATAATCTTTTTTTGTAGTATTAGTAGCCTTACTTATAATTGAATATCTTGTATATAATTTTTGTATATAATTTATATTGTCATATTGAATTATTTCTACAAAGTCCCCTACTACATAGGAATCATTGTTACCTGTTATACTAACCCTTATAATATCTTTATCACTTTTAGCTAACTTAAAATAAGTCCTACTTTTATTTATTATACGATAGATATTCCGATTTAAGGATAAAAAATTTCTGTTAATATATTCTTCTACTCCATAGCTTATACTCATTGTTTTCTCCTACATTTTTATAATATCATCTATCATATTTTTTATTTCTTCCCTTAATAAATGAGTAACCATAATTACTGTTAAATCATTATTTGAAAATATCATTTTTTCAATTTCAAGTGCTGCTTCATTATGGAGTGATGATGTAGATTCGTCAAGTAAAATAATATCTTTATTTCTCAATAATCCTCTTGCTATTACTATTCTTTGCTTTTGTCCTCCTGAAATGTTTTTTCCATTCATTTTTATGATTGTATTTATACCATCTGGCAAAGTTTTAATCCAAGGTTCCAACCCTACATCTTTTATGACTTTATTTAATCTATCTATACTTATATTTTCTGATAAAAGAATATTTTCTTTTATACTAGCATTAAATATGTGAGGATTTTGATTCAAATATATAATTTTATTTCTTATTGAATCTTTGTTTATTTCCTTAATATTTTTATTATCCCACATTATATCTCCATCATAATTTCCCAATTTTCCTATTAAAATATTTAATAATGTAGTTTTACCTTTACCGGAATCTCCTATTATCACATATTTTTTCCCTTTTTCGAAGTTATAACTAAAATTGTTTAATATTTTTGTATTATTACCATACCTAAAATTTATATTTTTAAAATCAATTGAATTATTTAATGATGAATTAATTTTTAATAATTCAATACTTTTACTTTCAATTATATCATCAAATTTCTTAAATATTGGATTTACAGCTTTCATTTCCAGTAAATTTGCAGATAATCCAGTTAAACCTGAAAATATAAGCGCTGAAAAATATTGAATACCACTTATTGCGCCTATTGGTAATAATCCATAAAAAAACAAATATGCTGTTTGAGAAAATAATATTACTTGGCTTACTAAACTTGTTCCATTTACAACACTTAACATTTTTCCTGATATATCTGCATAAATATACCTTTGTCTAGCTAATTTTCGTGATGATCTTTCTACTCTATTAATCATATAATCTTCTAAGTTCAAAAATTTTAAATCTTCATATCCGTTAAAAATATCGGTTAAATCATTTGTTAAATTCTCATTTTCAATACTTACTTTTTCCATTTCAGATTGTACTTTTTTCTTAAATAACTTTGGTGCATTTATAACAAATATAGCTAAAATAATCATTGTAAATAATATAGAAAAATTAAAGTATACTGTTGCAATTACACTAAAAATAATTGAAATAACTTGTCCAATTATATAATTCAAAACATCAAATCCATAATCATTTATCATTGAAATATCATTTGTTAACCATGAAATATATGCTCCTGTGTCTTTTTTTACATATTCCTTGTAATCTGTATTTAATAATTTTTTTGTTATATCTTTTCTTATCTCTATATTAGTTTCTTGGACCCATTTTTGATAATATATTTTTTTTAAGTATATCTCAAATATCCAAATTGTTATGTCTGCTATCATTAATATAAGCCAAAACCTAAACTCATTAATATTTTTCCCAGATATATTAGTAATAAGTTTAGCTGTTTAAAATCCCCAAAATACTACACAAAATTGTTCTAATATATTTAATAATATTATAACTAAGGTTAACTTCCACTTTTTCCTTAAATAATATAAAAAATTCATTTTTTCTCCTTTACATAAAAAAAATCAGAAAGAAAAATCTTTCTGATTTAAAATAATTAAAAACTAAAATTGTAAAATATGCTCTCTTCCACAAGATTATATAAATTAAGCAACACCTAATCTTTAATATAACCTACATCCTGTGAGTACAGTTTCGCCATCTTTATCTAAAACTTCAAAAGTCGTTTTTAAATCAAATATTTCTTTTTCTTTTATTAATAAATTATCTAATTTAATCATTTTAACTCCTTTCTCAATTTTTATCATAAAGTATAAGATTTTCTTTCCTTATTATAGATTATATTATATCATACAAAAAATTTTTTGTATATCTATTTCCATATTAGCAAATATATAATTTTATAATCATATTAAACACATTTTTATGTTTACCATCAATAATTTAATATTGTATTTTCAATAAATTTATATATATAATCCTTATTTTCCTTAGTTTCTGAAGAATAGTAAATTATTTTTTTTCTATCTTCTATACCAAGTTTAGTAGCCACAGCTTTTATATGCTGTTGCAATCTAGATTTACCTATTTTATCAAGTTTTGTAGCAATCACATATCCTGAAAATCCCATATCTAATATCCAATTGTACATCATTAAATCTTGCTCTGATGGCTCATGTCTAATATCAACTAGTAAAACAACCTCTCTAAGATTTTCCCTAACACTCAAATATGTTTCAATTGTTTCTGCCCACTTATCCTTTTCTGATTTAGAAACGGCAGCATATCCATATCCTGGTAGATCAACTAATCTAAATTTATCATCGATATTATAAAAATTTACAGTTCTTGTCTTACCTGGTTTAGAGCTTGTTCTTGCTAAGTTTTTTCTATTTACTAGAGAATTAATCAAAGATGATTTACCAACATTTGACCTTCCGGCTAGTGCTATTTCCGGCAAATTATTTTGTGGATATTGCTCTGGTTTAACAGCTATTTTTTCAAGCTCCGGATTATTTATTTTCATTTTCATCCTCATTTACTAATGCTAACTTTATTACCTCTTCTACTGAACTTACAGGATAGAATTTCATATCTTTTCTAATTTCTTCAGGTATATCATCTAAATCTTTTTCATTTAATTTAGGAATGATAATATTTTTTATTCCATATCTTAATGCTGCTAAAGATTTTTCCTTAAGTCCACCTATAGGTAAAACTCTACCTCTTATCGTTACTTCTCCAGTCATTGCAATATCTTGTCTTACTCTTTGATTTGTAAGCGCTGAAATTATACCTGTAGAAATTGTAATACCTGCTGATGGTCCATCCTTAGGAGTTGCACCTTCCGGTACATGTAAATGAATATCTAATTTTTCAAATGATTCTTCTGAAATATTAAGTTTTTCTTGATTTGAACGAATATATGAAAGTGCAGCCATTGCTGATTCTTTCATAACATCACCCAAAGATCCAGTCAGTTGAACTTTACCTTTTCCTTTCATGGTGTTTATTTCTATTTGAAGTAATTCTCCACCTACCGGGGTCCATGCAAGACCTGTAACAATCCCAACTTCCGGAGTTCTTACTATATCATCATCCAAAATTCTTTCTTTACCTAAAAATTCTCTATAATTTTTAACAGATACTCTTACTACTTTAGCTCCCTCAACAATTTTCATTGCTGCTTTTCTAGCTAATTTAGCTATTTGTCTTTCAAGATTTCTAACTCCTGATTCTCTTGTGTAATTTTTTATAATTAATTCTAATACACTATCTGAAACTTGTAATTGTGATGATTTCAACCCATTTTCTCTAATTTGCTTTAGAAGTAAGAATTTTTTAGCAATAATTAATTTATCATATTCTGCATATCCTGATAACTCTATTATTTCCATACGATCTAATAGTGGTCTTGGAATTGTAGATGTTGTATTTGCAGTAGTTACAAACATTACCCTTGATAAGTCCACAGGAATTTCAATATATCTATCTAAAAATTCTGTATTTTGATTTGGATCTAAAACTTCTAGCAAGGCTGAAGCTGGATCCGCTTTATAGCTTGATGCTACCTTGTCAATCTCATCAAGTAAGAATACTGGGTTTAACGTCTTAGCTCTTTGTAGACTTGTAATTATTCTCCCCGGCATTGCACCAATATATGTCTTTCTATGGCCTCTGATTTCACTTTCATCTGTAAGTCCACCAAGTCTCATAGATATATATTCTCTATTCATGCTTTCAGCAACAGACTTAACAATTGAGGTCTTACCAACACCTGGAGGCCCTACAAGACATAAAATTGAACCCTTAACGTCTTCTTTAAGTTTTCTAACTGCTAAAAATTCTAATATTCTCTCTTTCACATCTTTTAAGCTGTGATGATCTTTATCCAATATTTTTCTTGATTTTTCAATATTAATTTCATCATCTGAAAATTTTCCAAAAGGAATATCCAATACATTATCCAAATATCCCCTAATCACATTTACTTCTGGTGATGCATTTGGAATGTATTCTAATCTTGATAATTCTTTTAATAAGTACTCTTTATTATCTTCGCTTATTGGTAAATTATTAATTTTTTCTTCATATTCTTCTGTAAAGCTTAAAGAATTTCCATCTCCTTCTAATTCTGATTTTATAATTTGAAGTTGCTCTCTTAAAAAGTATTCTTTTTGACCTTTATTTATTTGCTCTTTTACTTTATCTTCTATAATTTGTTTATATCTTAATACATCTATGTCATTAGCCATATGCTGAATAACTTTTTCAAGTCTTGTTGTTACATCATATTCTTCTAAAAATTCTTGAACATCAATAATATGTGGATTTATATATGTAATCAACATATCTACAAATTTTGAAGGATTTAAGATTTCTCCTAAACTATATATAGCTTCTTGAGGAATATTTTTCTTAAATTCCATGAAATTTTTCAAATATTCCAATGCTAATTTTTTTGCTGCATCAAATTTAATACTGTCTTTTTCACCTTCATATTCCGATTTTTCTAATTCAACTTCAAAATAACCATCTTGATTATCAATGTATTTCAATATTTTAGCTCTATGAAATCCATCTACTAAAACTCTATAATTTCCATCTGGCAATTTTATACTTTGTCTAATTTTAGATATAACTCCATAAGTATAAAAATTATCTTTATCAGCTTCTTCTGCTACTGAATCAATTTGTGCAGTTAAAAATATATGTGCATCTTTTTTCTCAGCAATTTCAATAGCTTTTTTAGAAAATTCTCTTCCAGCATCAAAACTAATTGACATTGATGGATATATCCATATACCCCTAAGTGGAAGCATGGGCATTTTTAATTTAGTTTTTTTATAAATACTATTCATTTATA
>NZ_JBFNGB010000031.1:0-17733 GCF_046035835.1 Helcococcus bovis | reverse complement strand
TAATCCCTTCCTTACATTTTCGTAATACTATTTAGTTGATAAAATTTTAGAGTTTGCAGCATCAAAGATTGCTTCAACCATTTTATCTCCATCTACTTTAGTTTCTGCATTTGAGTAAATATATAGCTTAATCTTTGGTTCAGTACCTGAAGGTCTTACAACATACCAAGAACCATCTGATAAAATGTATTTTAATACATTTGATTTTGGTAATCCAGTATTATCATTTTGATAATCAATTACTTCTACCAATTCTTTACCATTAATTTCTTTAATAGGATTTGCTCTGTAATCATCCATTATTCTACTGATTAATTTTTGACCATCTAATCCTTCTAATACTATTGAAATCAATTTTGAACCATGATATCCAAATTCTTTATATAATTCTTGTTGTACATCAAGTAAAGATTTTCCTTGAGCTTTGAAAAATCCAGCCATTTCCATAATCATCATTGCTGAAGAAACAGCATCTTTATCTCTTACATTTGTACCATATGAATATCCAATACTTTCTTCATAACCAAAAACAAAAGTCTTTTCATTTGTTTTATCCCATTCATTTGCTGGTGCGTAAATGTTTTTGAATCCTGTTAAAACATTCATACTTTCAACGCCATACTTTTTAGCAATTTTATCAGGTAAATCTGAACTTACGATTGATTTAACTATTACTGGATTTTTTGGCATTTTTCCTTGTGCATCTAATCTTGAAAGAATGTAGTATGTTAATAATGAACCAATTTCATTACCTGTTAAGAATACATATTCTCCATCTTTATTTCTTACTTCTAAAGCTGTTCTATCTGCATCAGGATCTGTTGCTAATAATAATTCAGCATCTTTTTCTTTTCCTAATGCTTCTGCGTACTTAAATGCTTTTGGATCTTCAGGATTTGGATATCCAACTGTTGTAAAATCTGGATCTGGCATTTCTTGTTCTTTAACTAAAGATACATTTTTAAATCCTCTAGCTTGTAATATTTTACTTACTAATTCTCTACCTGTACCATTTAATGGTGAATATACAGCTTTGATTGATTTATCAATATTTTCATCTTCTAATGATAATGACAATACATCATTGAAGTAACTTTCAACTACAGAATCATCAACGTATTCAATAATTCCATCTTTTATACCTTCTTCAAAATCTATTGTTTTTACATTGCTAAAATCTCCAATTTCTTGGATGTGTCCTAAAATTTTATCAGCAATATTATCTAAGATTTGTGAACCTTCTTCCCAGTATGCTTTGTAACCATTATATTCTCTAGGATTGTGTGAAGCTGTAATCATAACACCAGAAATAGTTTTTAATTTTCTAATTGTATATGAAAGTAATGGTGTAGGTGTAATATCTTTGTGAATGTATACTTTAATGCCATTTGCAGCTAATACTGAAGCAGTAATTTTTGCGAATTCTCTTGACATATGTCTAACATCATGAGAAATAGCTACCCCCCTTTTCTTTGCTTCTTCACCAAATTCTAAAATAGTATCTGCTAATCCTTGTGATGCTAAAGAAACTGTATATTGGTTCATTCTGTTTGTACCAGCACCAATTTTACCTCTTAAACCAGCTGTTCCAAATTTTAAATCTTGATAAAATCTATCTTGAATTTCTTCATTATTTCCTTCTAAAGCTAATAATTCTTCTCTTGTTTTTTGATCAAAAAATTCATTATGTAGCCATTCTTCATATCTTGCTTTATAATCCATATCTTACTCCTCTATTAAGTTATAGACATTTGTTGAATATCTATTAATACTAAATTCGTTAACGAATTCATCCTTAAATTCATTTTCCCAAATTAAATTTAATTTATAAATTTTATCTAAATTAATTGATAAAACTTCTTTATTTTTTGAGAAATTATGAATGATTAAGTATTTCTTATCTTCTTTCTTAATTGTAAACGCAATTATTGAATCTTTCAACCCATTTATAAAAGTTAAATTGTTTCTTACATCTTCAGCAGTTGTATAATTGAATATACCTAATCTTTTACGTAATTCAATTAAATTTTTAATTTTTAAAAATATGTCATAATTCTTTTCCTTTAGTGACCAATCTATACCATTAATATTACTTGGTGATGCATATGAATTATGATCCATATATTTTGTTCTCAAAAATGAGTTTCCTGAATGGAAAAATGGTATTCCTTGTGCTGTCATTATTATAGAAAATGCCATATATGTTAAATCTTTAATATCTTCTTGTGCCACATTTGATTTTAAAAGTTTATCATAAAATATTAGGTTATCATGTGCATTAAAGTAATTTATACTTTCAATAGGATTCGCAAATGATGAAGCATCATTTGCATCTAATCCAATAGAACCCATTATACCATTTTTTATATTCTTATTTAGATAATATTCACCTTGAATGTATCCCTTTACGCTACCATCATTATCACCTTTAATACTATCTCTAATGAAAGGATTAAATATTGCAAATTTTTTATCTTTTTGTGCTCCTATAACAATTTGCTTATCATAAGGAAGTGGTGAAGATAAGGCCATCCATGGCTCCCCATAAATTAAAATATTAGGATTAATTTCTCTTAATTTTTCTATAGCTAACATAATTGTATCTATATCAGTTAATGCCATTAAATCGAATCTAAATCCATCAATTTTATATTCTCTTGCTAAATAACAAAGGGATTCTACTATGAATTTTCTAACCATTGGTCTCTCAGATGCTAACTCATTTCCACATCCTGAACCATTTGTAAAATTACCATTTTCGGATCTATAGTAATACATTGGCTCAATAACATTAAACGGAGAATCACTTGTTCTAAAAGTATGATTATATACAACATCCATTACAATAGACATTCCATTTTCATGATAATTTTTAATTAAAGTCTTAAATTCTCTTATTCTACTATATGGATCATTTGGATTTGTTGAAAAAGATCCTTCGATATTGTTATATAACTCTTGATCATATCCCCAATTATAGTTTTTAGGATATTTCGATAAAGGTTTTAATTCATTAACAGTTAAATAATCTGTTACCGGTAATAAATGTATATGAGTAACACCCAACTCCTTAAAATGGTCTAATCCCGTTGAAACATTATTATACTTTGTACCTGTTTGAGCAGCACCTAAAAATAATCCTCTATTTTCTGCTCCGGAATTTTCATTAATGGAAATATCGGCAATATGTGTTTCTACAATTATAGCCTTATCCTTATCATTAAAAGGTATTTTATGTTCTATAAATCCTTCTGGATTTGATTTTGATAAATCAATTATTGCTGTTCTTTTGCTATTTGCAGAGCTTGCAAATGAATAAGGATCCGCAACTTCCATTCCATCAATTAAAAATGTGTAAAATTTACCTTCCATATTTCCATCTAATATTATCTCAAAAACATTATTTTCATCTTTGATCATATTAAATTCAGTTTTTGATTGAGTACTATAAGAATCATATAAACATAATGTAATAGATTCTCTAGAAGGAGACCATACTCTAATAATTGATTTTTCAGGACTATAAGATAGTCCAAGTTTAGTTTCTAACAGTTCATTATTAATTTCAAACATTTAATTCTCCAATATTTCGTTATATTTTTTTAAGAATGATTTATCATCAATCTTTATTGTATTTTTACAATCATTTAATCTAGTTTTATACCATTGATAAGTATTTGTATAATCATCAATTGATTTTTCAATTACAGAAACATATTCAAATAAATCCTTAAATATATGATTCTCATCATTAAAATAATATATTGAATTATAAATTTTATTTATATCATAAGGAAATGTCTCTTTTGGAAGTGATCTATAAAAGTTAAACATATCCTCTATCTCCTTATTGTGATTTAAAAATTCATATAAATTATAATTATTTTTTGTTAAAACGGTTTCAGTATCATCACCAAATACATAATTATTTATATTATTATCATCAATAAATTTATTTTGATAATTACTTTTGCATGTTAAAAATGCAGAGCCTGTAGCTAATGATTTAAAAATACAAATATCTTTTAGTTGCATTGATAAAAGTTCTAAACTCTGATAAATATCAGCAGCAGGAATAACTATACTTGATTTAGTCAAATTATAATTTTCTATAAAAACTATTTTTATTTTATCCTTGATAAATAAATCATTATTTATTTGATTTGCAAGTGCATTTATAAACTTGATATTTTCTTTTGCAACATAGTAATTTGGATAAGATTTACCACCAAAGAAATATGTTCTTTCTGAAACACTTAAATTAGGATTTTTTTTCAATCTATAATATAAAAGAGCAACACCTAAAGCAGATAAAATCTGTCTTTTATATTCATGGAATACTCCCATATGCATAACGAAAGGTGAGTCTATATTTACTAAATTTTCATCTATATTAAGGAACTTCAATAAATTTTGCTTTTTTTCATATTTTAATTCTTTTAATTTGTCACCAGTAAGTAATGCATATTTGTTTTCATCAATGTCCTTATCATAATAAATTTCTTTAATATATTGTTTTGAATCATAATTAAAATTAATTGTATTAATTTTATACTTATAAAACTCATAATGCTCTTTCATAAATTTATGCTTAATTAAATCTATATGAGAATTATTTAATGTAACAACATTTTTAGCAATGTAGTAAGCGATATTAATCATACATACATAGCCATCTTTTATGATAATTAATGGCAAATTAAATTTATTATTATTTAAAAACTCATTTTTTATATGCTTATCCAACATATAAATTATATCTAAAATATTTGGACATATTTCATTAATTAGTTTTAATTCCCAGCTTTCAAATGTTTCTGGTAATAAAGATAATTGCATGAACACAAAGGTCTTTTTTGCTATTTCTAATGAATTTTCAAATGATAATTCATATTTACTCATTAATACATCTATAAACACAAGCATTGAAATTACAGGATGAATGTCATGAACCTGAATTTTTACATGTTTATAAATATTATAAACTTCATCATCAACATATTTTTTATACTTTTTAAAAATATCTTGTATAGATGAGCTTGCAAAAAAGTATTCTTGTCTTAATCTTAATTTCTTTCCCTCTACATTACTTTCACTTGGGTATAAAAATTCTACAATTGAATTTGCCATATTAATCTCGTTATAAGATTCTTCAATATCTCCATTAGAAAATTTTTTAAAGTCTAAATCATTTATTGAAAAACTTTTCCATAATCTTAAAGTATTAACATGATTTCCATCATCTGATAATAATGGTATATCATAAGGAATTGCCTTAACAGAGAAATCTCTAAAGTTTACATAATGGCTAAACCCCTTTTCGTGTTCCCAAGGATTCTTATTTACCTTCCAATCATCTGGTTTTTCAACTTGTTCCCCATTAATTATTTCTTGTTTAAGCATACCTCTTCTATATCTTAAACCATAAGCATAAAGATTGTGTTTTTCAGTTGCAAAAAGTTCCAGCATGGCTCCTGAAGTTATCCCTAAATCTCCAAAACCTAATGCAAACTCAATATCTTCATCTTTTATATTTTCAAAATTTAAATTATGCTTTCTAAATAATTCTTTTACTTCCGTTAATAAATCTAATTTAATAAGATTTTTTAATAATTGATTACCAAAAGAATATTCAAAAGATAAAAGATAGACTTGTTTGTCTTTTCTAGCATTTTTATAAGATTCAAACCATTTCTTTCCAATAATTTGTCTTACACTATTTGCAAGAGATATAAATAACTCTCCATCTCTTGCATAATCAAACTGTTTTGCAAATAATTCATATAAATTATCTTGAATTCTTTGCTCAATAGCACTTAACTCTTCCACTATAAACTCCTGTACAATGATATATATTCATCTCTTGATTTATCCCAATCAAAGTCAGAAATCATTGCATTTTTTATTAATTTTTTAAAATTTTTTTTATTATTATAATATAAATCGACTGCTTCTTTAGTTTTAAATAATAACTCATGTGCATTTACATTGGCAAATGTAAATCCTGTACCATCTCCGGTAAATTTATTATATGGTAAAACAGTATCTTTTAATCCACCTGTTTCTCTAACTATAGGTAATGATCCATATCTAAGAGCTATTAATTGAGAAATACCACATGGTTCAGATACAGAAGGCATCATATATAAATCACTTGCAGCATATATCATATTAGCCTCATTAGTATCAAAATACATCCTTGCAGCTACTTTTTCTGGATATTTGTATTCAAAATATTTAAACATTTCTTCATACTCATATTCTCCAGTACCAAGAATAACAAATTGTATATCTTCTTGAATTAATTCTTCAAAAATATATCTTAAAATATCAATTCCCTTCATTTTAGTTAATCTTGTAACCATTGCAATTAATGGAACATCTTCTCTAACTGGTAATCCAAATCTTTTTTGTAAAAAAGTTTTATTTTGCACTTTATTTTTTATTGTCTTAAAATCATAATTTTTATGAATTATTTTATCTGTTTCAGGATCCCATATATCAAAATCTAACCCATTAACTATACCGGATAATTTATAAGAATAGTGATTAATCACTCCTTGTAAACCTTCACCAAAAAAGTCATACTTTATTTCTTCAGCATATGTTTTGGATACAGTATTAAATTTTGTAGAATGAACTATACCTGCTTTCATGAAATTTATACCAAAATCAAACTCTAAGTCATTATAACTTAAATATTTTCCTGGTAGACCAGTTGAAAAGAAAATACTCCTATCAAACTGTCCTTGATATTTTATATTGTGTATAGTATATAAAGTTTTTATATCATTATAAAAACTATCCCCTTCTCTAAAATCATTTACATAAACTGGCACAAGTCCTGTATGCCAATCATTTGCATGTATAACATCACATTTAAAATCTAAATATTTAGGTAAAATCACACTAGCTTTTGAGAAGAAAATAAATCTCTCATAGTCATCATTTTCACCATAAATATTACTTCTCTTAAAATAATCTTCATTATCTAAAAAGTAAAAAGTAACATCATCATGTACTAATTCAAATACACCACAATATTTGTGTTTCCATGAAAAGTCTACATAATAATATCCAATATATTTCATTTGTTTTCTATATTCTTCTTTAATTTTTGAATATAAAGGTAAAACAACTCTAATATCATGTCCTTTTTTTCTTATAGCATTAGGTAATGAACCTGCAACATCTGCCAATCCTCCTGTTTTTATAAAAGGAGTAGATTCACTAGTTACATATAATATTTTCATTTATTTCTCCAATACTGTTTTTTTAGGTACTACATAAGGATTATTTTTTGTACCTTGCACAAAAACATTTTGTTTTATTACACTCAATTTATCTACAATTGTATTTACAACTATAGCACCATCTTCAATTACAGCACCCTGGAATAAAATAGAATTTTTTACAATAGCGTTTTTTCCTACTTTTACTCCTCTAAATAATACTGAATCTGAAATCTCTCCTTCTAAAATACAACCATTAGCAATAA
Source organism: Helcococcus bovis (assembly GCF_046035835.1). Lineage (NCBI taxonomy): Bacteria > Bacillati > Bacillota > Tissierellia > Tissierellales > Peptoniphilaceae > Helcococcus > Helcococcus bovis. The sequence continues at coordinate 10,235 of NZ_JBFNGB010000031.1, read as the reverse complement.
CAGAATTTGTAACTTTATTACCTTCCATATATAGAGTTGAAGGTTCATCCTTGTTTTTAGTTAATATTCCTGCACCCATTAAAAATAGATCAGTATATATTCCAGAATTTAATAAACTTAAATTTGCTTCATAAAATGTATTTAAATCTCTTACGTATTCAACATGAGTTGTAATTTCAAATAATCCTATGTTTAAATGTTTCTTATTATTCATTATTGCTTGTGTTAATGTTGCAGCATTATCTTTTTCATGAGCATCTATTACAACTCTCTTAAACACTGATTTTCTTATCAAAATATGATCCATAAATAAGTTAAATACATTTTCTGTACCTAAATTTATGCCAATATTTTGTATTTTATTATTTTTATCAAGAATAACTTTTCTTGCATTTAGATATCTGCCTTCTATATCTTCTTGTTTTCTATATAAAAACATTACATCAAATTCATTTTCAATAAAATAGTCATAAGCCGCACTTACATCTATTTTTGATATAACCATCGGGTTTGCAATATAAATATTTTCACACTTACTTTCCTCTACAAATGTAAGAGAATTCAAATATGATGTAATTCTCTTATTTCTACTTTCAAATTCATCTATTGATGGAGCGTTTATAACTAAACCATCTTCTCTTTTATCCATTTCCCAATGTTTACCATTACCAACATGATCTAATGTAGATCTTATATGTTTTCCACCATGAAGTAATACTTTAGTCACTCCATGTTCTGATAAATTAGATAATGTAATATCTATAACTCTATATCTAGCTCCAAAAGGAAGCATATAATCTGGTCTTGTATTTAATAATGGACCATAAGGTGTTGTCTCAAGTCCTGATTTTATTATTGCCATTAAATTTTTCATATGCATCTCCTATTCTTCAGAAATTCCATCTTCTGATACTAAATATACTTTGTCTGAGTTTAAGTCACCTATTATAGTATCTGAAGGTATTTCTATATCATTATTTACTACAGTATTACATATTCTAGCACCGCTACGAACTTTTACACCAGGTAATAAAACTGAATTACATACTTTAGCACCTTCTTCAATTGTAACTTGATCAAATAATACAGAATTCTTTACTATCCCTAAAACCTGACAAGCTTCATTTACCAATGTATTTTTAACTTGTGACTCTTTACCAATAAAATGAGGAGGTAAATTTTTAGATGTAGTATGAATTCTCCAAGAAGTGTCATATATATTAAGTTCATTATCCGACTTTATCAAATCTAAATTTGCTTCCCAATAAGATCTTACTGTACCTACATCTTTCCAGTATCCACTAAATCTATATGCAGACATTTTTTTATTTTCACTTAATAAGCATGGTATAATATCTTTACCAAAATCATAAGTTGAGCCTTCTTTTTTATAGTCTTCAATTAGAGCTTTTCTCAAAACATCCCATGTAAATATATATATTCCCATAGATGCTAAGTTACTTTTTGGCTTTTCAGGTTTTTCTTCAAATTCAATGATATTATCATTTTCGTCCGTATTCATAATACCAAATCTCGAAGCTTCCTCCCAATCAACCTCCATAACAGCGATAGTTACGTCTGATTCATTTTTTATATGATGTTCCAACATTTTATCATAATCCATCTTATATATGTGATCTCCTGATAAAATCAAAACATATTCAGGAGAAATATTGTCTAAATAGTCAATATTTTCATAAATCGCATTAGCTGTACCTTTATACCATCTTCCACCTTTTTCAGTATAATATGGAGAAAGTATTTTTAATCCACCTTTTAGTCTATCATAATCCCATGCTTGTCCTAACCCAATATGTTCATTTAAATAAAAATGTTTATATTGTGTCAAGATTCCAATATTATCAATACCAGAATTTGCAGCATTAGAAATAGCAAAGTCAATTATTTTGTATTTTCCTCCAAATGGAACTGCAGGTTTTGCAGTATTTGAAGTAAGGGATTTTAGTCTACTTCCCTGTCCTCCAGCTAATAGCATAGCTACCATGTTATGTTTCTTGCTCATTTTATCCTCCTATTTGTTTTTTACTTAATTTTACAAAAAGTGCTTGATAAGGTGGTAAATCGATATCTATTGAATATGGCTTACCATGTATTGAATAATCAATACTATACAATGGTGTATTTCTTTGGATTTCTCCACCAAAATTTTTGTGTGCAGAGTTTAACACAATTTTATATATTCCCTTGTGATCAACTCCATATCTGTATTTGTGTCTATAAATTGGTGAAAAATTAAAGAAGCATAATATTTTATTTTCATCTCTATCTATTCTTTCAAAAGCAATTATATTTTCATCAGAATTTTCAAATTCAATCCAATTATATCCATCATATGAATCATCAATTTGATGAAGTGGTGTTTCTTTTTTATAAACTTCATTTAATTTTTTTACAAAATCTTGCAATTGTCTATGATTTTCATAATTTAATACAGACCAAGACAATTCTTTATTTTCATTCCATTCTTCAAAAGTACCTATTTCATCACCCATGAACATTAATTTCTTACCTGGATGAGCATATTGATAAGCATATAATGCTCTTAAAGCTCTAAATTTAGTATCATAATCTCCAGGCATCTTATTAATCATAGATTTTTTCAAATGAACTACTTCATCATGTGAAAAAGGTAAAATATAATTTTCACTGAAGCAGTATGTAATTGAAAATGTCAATTTATCGTGATGATATTTTCTAAATGCAGGATCCTTTTCCATGTAATATAAAGTATCATTCATCCATCCCATATTCCACTTAAAATCAAATCCTAAACCATCTGCATATACAGGCTTTGTAAGATTTGGAAATGCTGTTGATTCTTCAGCAATCATAACTGTATCAGAATGATATAAATGTACAACTGAGTTTAATTCTTTAACAAATTCTATTGCTTCAAGATTTTCATGTCCACCATATTCATTAACAAGATTTTTTCCACCATAGTTTAGATAAAGCATAGCAGATACTGCATCTACTCTTAATCCATCAATATGAAAATATTTTAGTAAAAACAAAGCAGAGGAAATTAAGAAATTCTTTACTTGTTGTTTATAAAAATCAAAATAAAGAGTTCCCCAACCTTCTACAGATGATCTATATTCGTCATTTTTTTCAAATACTTCACTACCATCAAATTTACTCAATCCATGAGCATCTCTGGTAAAGTGAACTGGAACCCAGTCTAAAATTACAGAGATTCCCCTCTTATGAAATTCATCTACCAATCTCATAAATCCTTTTGGATCCCCATATCTTGATGTTATTGAAAAATACCCAGTAACTTGATATCCCCATGAACCATCAAAAGGATATTCTGTAAGAGGCATTATTTCAACATGTGTAAATCCCATATTTTTTACATAATCAGGCAACACTTTACATAAATCATCATATGTATAGTAATTATTGTCAAAATGACGCATCCATGAACCTAAATGTAATTCGTAAATTGACATTGGTTCATGAAATTTATCTCTTTTCATCCTATTTTTCATAAATTTTGAATCTGACCACTTAAATCCATTTATATCAAATACTTTACTTGCAGTATTTGGTCTAAATTCAGAATAAAATGCATAAGGATCAGATTTTTCAATTTCTCTAAAATCTTGAGAAATAATTCTATATTTGTAATTATAGTATTCAAAAAAGTTTTCAATACATACATTCCAAATACCGGAATTATTAATATTTTTCATTGGAATATTTGTTCCATTCCAAAAATTAAAATCACCAATTAAAAATAATTCTCTAGCCATTGGTGCATAAACAGTAAAACTCGTGTAAGTTTTTCTGCCCTTTTTATACTTATGTGCTCCTAAAAACTCATAAGATTCGTAGTTTTTCCCTTCATTAAATAAATAAACAGATTCATCTAAATCAGTTCTATAATATAAATTTTCATATAATTCAGTCATTTTCTTTTAACCTTCCTTTAAAGCATTTGCGATAGCTTTTGTGACTGAAGGTATAAATTGTTTCTTTCTTGATAAAAGTCCTTTTACCATGTATCCATTTTCATCAAAATCAACTCCAAATTCATTTGATACGGAATCATTAAATCCACCAACAGTAAATACTAATGATTGTTCATTAAATATATCTGTTATAAATAATGCGAAGAAATTTAATCTTTCTTTTTCTTTAATTTCTTCCATTTCAGATCTAATATCTTTTATAAATTTATTAACTGATGGTAAATCAGTTGTAAACGCTTGAGAAACTCTTGCTTGTTGTCCTTGAATTTCAAATTTCTTGGAATCAGTCATTAAAATGTCATTGGCACTTTGACCTTCTAATGATGTACCAGCTGCAAACATTTCGGATGCATATTGTTCTAAATCAATTTCTGCAATTTCTGCTAATTCATACAAAATTTTCTTATCAGTTTCTGTTGTAGTAGGTGATCTAAATAGTAATGTATCAGAAGTTATAGCTGAAGCCATTAAACCAGCAATTTCCTTAGAAGGCTTGATCCCATTTTCTTTATACATCATAGCTAATATTGTACAAGTACATCCTACCGGCATATTTCTAAAATAAACAGGTGAACTTGTTGTAATATTTGCTACTCTGTGATGATCAATAATTTCCAATATTTCTACATTTTCTCTATCATCAATTGATTGATTACTTTCATTATGATCAACTAAAATCAACTTTTTCTTTTTATCATAAAGTAAATTATTTCTATTTAATTCCCCTACAACATGCATTTGTTCATCAACTACAGGGAAATTTCTAAATCTAGTATTTTTAACTTTCTTACTTACATCTTCCAAATATTCTTCAGGAGAAAAAGAAAGTAAATTATCCTTTGACATTACATAAGATACTGGAATTGCTTGAGGTATTAATCTTGCAACCATAAATGAATTGTATCTTGTTTGCAATACAATTACATTATTTTCTATAGCTTTTTCCAATACATCTTTTTGCATTCTATGACCAGATGTTACAATTATAATACCAGCTTTTCTCTCAATAGCTTCTAATTGTGACAAACGTCTATTACCTACAATTAGGATATCTCCCTCATGCACGTGTCCTTCTTCATCAACTTCAGATGCATACACTAACATTCTTCCATTATATTTATTTGGATTTTTCGGCATATGAATAATATCTCCCGCAATAGTTTCAACTATATTTTCAACTTTAGTATTTGCTCTCCATAGTATTTCATCATCCCATACATCCATATATGATTTTGTCAAGTTTGAAAGAGTTACAATACCTTTTAATATTTCATTATCATCAACCACTGGCAAAAATGATATATTTCTTGGTTGCAAATGATTTGCAGCCTGATAAATAGAAATATCCTCTTTTACTGTTAATGGCTTACTCAACCCTAAATCTCCAATAGTTTGTTTTAAGTTTTTAACTAAAAGTGGAGCTTTTTGTCCCCATCTTTCAACAACCCACTTAGACTCTAAATTTAACTCACCAAGTCTAATAGGAATGTATTCATTTTCTTTATCAATCTGATTTTTTAAATCGGCATAAACAAGCACAGATGCGATAGAATCAGTATCTGGATTCTTATGCCCAGTTATATAAATTTTTTCCTTCATAAACTACTCCTTATATCTAAATTTTATCATAAATGACAATGCTTAACAATTCATTTTATTTGAGACAAGTAAATGTAATTTATATTGATTAAAGGAGGAATTTGGAACAGTTTTTTTAATTTTTATTTTCTGTTCCAATGCATAACTAATTTTACTTGAAATCACAAAAATAAATTCAAATAAATAAAAAACTCAAAACTACTATCTGCAGATTAATATACATCAGATAGTTTTGAGTTTTATAAATTTAATACAAAAATCAAAACATTAATTTTATCATATTTATATCATTTAACAATATTTCTATCTCAACATTTGAAAGGTATTTACTACCTGGTAAAAATTTTGTTTTTACACGTGTTGCTATTTGATCTAAAAGATCTTTATTTCTTTCTTGAATTCTTTTTATTTTATACGCATCATAAATTCCTTCTTTGATTTTAAGATATCTTAATGAAATATTTGTTTTTCTATTTTTAGAATTTGAAGGGTATACTAAGAAACAATCTCCAGGTTCAAAGCTTGAATGTGTAGAATCTAAAAGTGGATCTTGTGTCCATGCATCATAGGCCCATCTTAAAAATCCATCAGAGAGAGATGCAGATACAACTGTATAATAAGTTTCAGCATTTTCGCTTAATGCGAAATTTCCTGGTCTGTGACCTACACATGAATACAAATAAGTATCAAAACCTTTATCTCTTCTAGATTCAACAAAATTATGATATCTTTTCCTATCTTTTTCAAATTCAATCATTGAAACACTTACTTCTTGAACATTTTCAAGATATTTTGCATTTTCAGCATAATTATCAATTGCAGCGGAAATTTTAATGTTCTTGCCTTTTGAATTTTTTATTGAATATAATATTTCAAAAATTTCTTTAGAAAATCCACGTTCATCTATTCCAATATATGCAATATCAAACCAATTTTTAGATTCTAAATGTGCATAAAAATCTGTTAAAAATATTTTCCATATATCAAAATATCTTTCGCTATCAAGGTTATATTTTTCAAAAACTAATTTTTCATTTTCATAATAGGTAAATGATTCATGCCATGGTGCCATACCATAAATGATAATTTTTTCTTTACCTAAATCTAATCTATGACAAAACTCTACCCATTTATCAAAATCAGAGTAATCAAATATGAAATTATCTTTATCTTTATACCACTTAATCATTGATGGATACTTAATTTCATTTTTACTATAAGTTTGTCCACCCCACGCATCTTCACATAAAGTAGCTGTTACTGCTCTTCCACCCAGATCATAATATAGTTTCATATGATTTTCTAAAATTTCAAAGTGCTCATTAGAAAAAGGTTCAACTTCGTAATATTCAGCTACAGAATATGGATATTGCCACAATTCTAAATGAAAACTATATTTTTCAAAATCTACATCTCTGTGTGAAACTTTAACTAAAACTTTTTTACTTATATATTCACTTAAATCAGAATTATATAATTTTACCTTAAATATAAAATCAGAATTTGTTTTATAAGGAATTTTCACTTCAGCATAAAAAGATTGAAAATTTCCTGATTTAATTCTAGCCTTATTATCTTCTACTAAAATATCAGAAGTCTCTACCCTATCTTTTGTAATATCAAGCGATATTGGAGGAGTTAAATTTCCATCGTATGCTAAATTTTTTTGAACTCTATATAACTTGTACTCTAAATTATCATCAAAACTTAAATTCACATCATATATATCTTCTTTTTCAGAATAAACTAAAAAATGTAATATAAGTATGTCATTCTTCCAACTTTTATAAGTCAAAATTTCATCAATTTCTTCAAATTCATCAACAGTTATATTATCATATTTTAAATTTGAATCTACTATCTTAAATTTCATATTATTTTCCCATTCTTACTAAATATTTTTTATACAATTTTAAATCTAATTTATAAAATACATATCCCAAAATAGCAAATATCATATTCCAAAATATTGGATATAAAAACACAAAGTCACTGAAAAGAATAGTATCTATTCCTAATGAAACAACAGTTATAATTACAAGGGCTATTGTAAGTAATATTATTCCAATTGAAGGAATTATTGATCTTCCACCTTTAACAGCTTGATTAGGATTATCCCAATTTGTATATGGCCATAAAATTCCAGGTATGAATGTAATTGCGCTAGCAAACATTGATGTTATAAACATAGAAATTAGTGAACCAATAATTATATAAAGTTTAAATCTTGCAATAAAATTTATCAATATAACAAGTGGAGATGTAGCGATCATTATAAGTGTTGATGATGCTAATAATCTTCCTAAAATTTGATCTTTAGCAGAAATTGGAAGCACTTTCATTAACCATATATTTTTTCCTTCCCTACTAAATGTAGAAGATGTAAGCTCTGATCCACTTGATGCAAATAAAGTAAAATCCGTTACAATCATAATTGCACCAGTTACTAATAAAATATTTCCATTCTTAATTAAAGCAATCTTATTGTGTAAATCATTAATACTTTGAACAACATTAAATTCTGAATTTGTTAAAAAAGGAATTCCGAAAGCAATTGTCATAATTAATCCAAACGTAACTTTATTAATTAAATAGATCGCATTTCCAAAAATGTTTTTTAATTCTTTTCTGTAAATAAGTCTCAATGTTGATGTATTATTAATATCTGATTTACTTAATTTTATTTTCTTACTCTTAGAACTATTTACGTTTAATATACCTGAAACTAACGCTTTTTTTCCAAATGTAACAGTTATAAATGTTGTAACTGCAGCTATAACAATCAAAACTATCAAACTCAATATTGAAGTAAGAATATTATCGGACATTAAAACATTTGTACCTAATCTTATTTGTGGAAAAACATTTAATAATGTACTTTTTGCATTCCCAACTCTTTCTAGAAGTACAGATTCATTCAATTCTTTAGCAAAAAATTGAAACGCAAATTGTATTCCTATAACCATTGCGAAAAATAATATATACGCTACATATTTAAGCATATTTTTCAATGTTGCACTTTTATTTATAAACTTCATTACATAAACAACTATTAATGTAACAATGTTAATTAAAATTAGTGATATCAAAAATAAAACTACAACAGATAAAATATAAAATATAATTGATTTATTCAAATATAATCCAGTTTTTAATATTATAGGAAATGAAATCAATATACCATAAAATAAAGAGCTTACAGCATAAAATATAATTCTACTTGTCATTATTTCTTCTGATTTTATCGGCAATCTCAACAATATTTTTATATCATTTGAGTAATAAAATTTACTAATAATTGTAGTAGTGAAAAACACAAGTATTAAAAATAAAAATGCAAATTGTGATAATACTATTAGCTCATCAGCTAATCCTTTTTCTAAAAATAAATCGTAAACATTAAGTAATGCGACTTGTGCAAGATATAAATAAAAAATTATAATAGCAAAACCAAAAACACCACCAAGTAACTTATTTCTCGCCTTTTTATCCTTAAATATGGATTTAAATGTGTAATAAAATCCAAAATCCTTTTTTAATAATTGTAAAATATTAGTCATTTGTCAACTCCAAGAATAATTTTTCAAGATCCCCTTCATAATTTGAATGTTGCTTCAATTGTTCAATAGTACCTTGAGCGATAATATTACCATGTTTAATAATTATAATTCTGTCACAAATTTTTTCCACAACTTCCATAACATGGGATGAGAAAAATACAGATTTTCCTCTATTACATCTTTCCCTCATTAATTCTTTCAAATTAAATGCCGATTGAGGATCAAGTCCAACCATAGGTTCATCTAAAATTAATACTTCTGGATCATGAACTAATGCGGAAATTAATGCGATTTTTTGTTTCATTCCATGAGAATATGTAGAAATCAATGCATCTATATCATCCTGTAATCCAAATTTTTTAGCTAGTTCTTCAATTTTAGCATCTCTACTATCTTTATCCATTCCATAAATATTTGCAACAAATGTTACAAACTTTCTGCCAGACATATTTTCATAAATTTCAGGATTATCAGGTAAAAATGCAATTTTCTTCTTAGATTCATAAGAATTATTAATAGCATCTATCCCATTAACCTCTATTATGCCACTTGTAGGTTCCAATAATCCAACAATCATACTAATTGTAGTTGTTTTACCAGCACCATTAGGTCCTAAAAATCCAAGTATTTCACCATCTTTAACTTCAAAACTAATATCATTTACAGCGACTTTATTTCCAAAATCCTTCTTTAAATTTTTAACTAAAATCATATATCCTCCTTGTAATTTATAATATAACTATAACATAAAATTAACACAATTTGAGAAAAATTTATAACTATATAGTAATGATATAATTGAAAACATCAGTCCGTATTTTCAATTAATTAGAGTAAAAAGTTTTTATATAAAATTTTAGATGCAGTAATTTTATATAGAGAAATTATTGATGTAGCAATTTTAGATGGAAAAATTATAAATAGAGTATTTTTAAGTTCAAGCAGATAAAATCACCATTATTTGCTTTATTATCCGTAAATTTAAAATAAAAAGCAGATAGATATTTTATTAACAGTTTATACCTTATAAATTTAATAATATTCCAATAAAACAAAATAAAAAACGGCTTCCCCATTA
>NZ_JBFNGB010000030.1:0-18802 GCF_046035835.1 Helcococcus bovis | reverse complement strand
TATCTTCAACTTCTTTTAATATTTTTTGAAAATCTTTAGGATATAGCTTTTCACCTTTTATCTGCAATCCAAATTTTGCTATTAAGGATCTAAACTCAAGTACTTTTTCCTCATCAGGCTCTTCATGAACTCTGTATAAAAATGGTACTTCAATATTTGCAAAATGTTCTCCGACAACCTCATTTGTTAGAACCATAAATGATTCTATCAGTTTATTTGCAACTCTTCTTTCATTTTCTCTTATGTCAATAGGTTTACCATTTTTATCAAGTTCAATAAAAGATTCCTTAAAGTCAAAATCAAGTACTCCATTTACAATTCTTTTATCTTCTAAAATTTTATGAAGTTCTGCCATCAAAAATAAATGGCTTTCAAGATTTTCATCATTATATATATTATTTTTTTCTTCTAATAAGTCTGAAACTTCTTCATAAATTAATCTATAATCACTTTTTATAACCGATTCATAGAAATCATAGTTTTTTAACTTACCATTTACATCTAATCTCATTTTAACCGTTACAGCAAGTCTATCAACATTAGGATTTAATGAACATAAATTATTTGATAATGCTTTTGGAAGCATTGGGATAACTCTATCTAAAAGATATACTGAGTTCCCCCTTTCATATGCATCCTCATTCATCGCACTATTTTCAGTTACATAATTTGCTACATCAGCAATGTGTACATATAGAATATAGTCATTTCCTTCTTTTTCAATTGAAATTGCATCATCAAAATCTTTTGCTGTTTTTCCATCAATTGTTACTGTAAACAGTTTTCTAAAATCTTCTCTATTTTTGTAGTCTTCCTTATCTGGATTTAATGGTAAAGAATTTGCATATTCTAAAGTTTCATAGGAAAAATCATCAGGTAATTCATACTTTTTAGCTATCGCTAATACTTGTATACCTGTATCATTAGTATTTCCTAAAATCTCTACTACACGACCTGTAGGATTTTTGTCTTTTTTATCAAAGAACATTATCTCAACTACAACTTTGTCGTTATTTTTTGCACCATTCATATATTTTTTAGGTATATAAATGTCATAATCGGATTTATTTCCATCTAAAACAACAAAACCAAAACTTTTTACTTTTTGGAAATCTCCAACTAAAATTTCCTTACTTCTCTCTAAAATTTCAATAACTTTGCCTTCACATCTCTGCCCATCTATCGCTTCTTTTACTATTTTAATACTAACTCTATCGTTATTTAATGCTCTATTTAAGTATTTTTTAGGTATAAAAATATCTGAAATATTTTCATCTTCTGGTATAAAAAAACCAAATCCCTTTTTATTTATACTTATTTTTCCCGTTAATTTCTGCATATTTTTATCCTCTATATCTTTTTCATTATAATTATATCATATATAATATTGTGATTTATACAATAAAAAAAGTGTTACAAAATGAAAATCATTTCGCAACACAATTAAAAATCAACTATTTTATAATAGCTAAAAGTATTGTTGTAATAACAAATACTACACCTGAAATCCAAGTTAAACTACTTAAAAGTTTTTCTTTTCCTCTTGATGCTGTTTTACCAAATACATTAGCAGCTGAACCAGAAATTGATCCCATACCTTCTGCTTTTGGTTCCATTAACATTGTTGAAATGATTACAACAACACATGAAATTAATAATATCCCTAATAAAATATTTTGCATAGTTTCCTCTTTCATAATCTTTACAATATTAAAATTATATCAAATAGAATGTATAATTTCAATCAACAGTTATTTTTTCTTTAATTTTCTCAAAACTTTTTTCACCAATTCCAGAAATATTTTTTATATCTTCTATGGTTTGAAATTTATTTTCATCTCTGTATTTAATAATTTCACCAGCTCTGGAAGAACCTACTCCTGGTAATGTCATCAGCTCTTCTTTCGTTGCAGAATTAATATTTATCTTTGATGTATTAGAATTTTGCTTATTCGAAGACGTATTTTGATTTTTAGAGCTACTTTTTTCAATCTCTCCAATTTTATATACATGAATTTTCATTTCATCTTTTAATTTTTGTGAAAGATTTATACTTTCAATATCTACATCTTTACAAAATCCTCCAGCCTTATCAATTAAATCTTTTACTCGGCTTTCAGCCTTTAATTGATATACGCCTTGTTTTGCAACACATCCTGTTACATGTACATATATTATATTTTTTTCGATTTTTTTATCTTCCTTAAATTTTTCAGTATTTGTTTCTACTACATCCAAAGATTTTTTTAATATTTCTTCATTGTCTATATTATCTTCACTTTTTCTATTAACTACACCTATAATTATTATGATAATTATAACTATAGCTATTAAAATTTTATCTAAATAGTTTTTTATTTTCATACTCACCTCATCGGGCGAGCTGTCTTAATCCCATAATTTTTCTAAATTATAAAACTCTCTTTGTTCCTCTGTAAATATGTGGACAATTATATCTCCTAAGTCCATTAAAATCCAACTTGCATCTCTAAAGCCTTCATTTCCTAAAACCGTAAATCCTGCTTTTTCAATTTTTTCTTCAATTTCATCTGAAATAGCTTTTGTTTGTTGGATTGATTTTCCTGTTACAAGAACAAAATAATCTGCAATAGTTGATTTTTCATCAATTGAAATTACTTTAATATTTTCTCCCAACTTGTCTTCACAAGCTTTTACAACTATATCTAGTTTATTCATCTATACTCCTTTGTAAATAGTTTCTTGCTTCTACTGTCTTCAAATCAATTATAGCATTTATTGAGATTAAATACTTAATTTGATTATTTAATGATAGTAAAATACCTAAATCAAAATTTTCCATTACTTGTTTTCTAACTTCATCTACTGTCTCAAAACTTCTTTCCGGCTCTATATAATCTGCTATGAATACTAATTTTTCTAAAAGTGTCATATCTGCTTTGCCAGTAGTATGCCATCTTATCGCATCTAATACTTTATTATTTTCTACACCGTATATTTCTTTAGCCACTATCGACCCCAATATAGTATGTGCTAATACTGGTATTTCAAACACTTCTTTTTCTTTTAAATTATATTTCTCTTTAAATTTTTCAAAATAAAATTCTTCATTATTTTTAGCACAATCATGTAACAGACAAGCATATTGTATCTCATCCTCATTTAATCCAAGATTTAAGTCTTTATTTAATCTCAATGCAGTTTCATTTACTCTTAAAACATGCTCATATCTTGATACTTTCAAAACTTTTTGTAAATTTAATTTTATATTTTCAAAACTCAATGCCATAAGTTATTCTCCATAATATATTTAATAGTTTCATCTCTTAATAAATATTTGGGAAATATATCGTTTTTTATATCTTTTCTTATCTGAGATGACGAAATTAAGATTTGAATGTCATCATAAAATATTATTTCTTTTTTAGTTAAACTTCTATATTTTTCGATAAAATCTAAGTTTATATTATATCCTGGTCTTTGAAATACAACCAAATTTACCATTTTGATAAATTCTTCATATCTATGCCATGTGTCTAAGTTTATAAAGCTGTCACTTCCTATTATAAAATAAATTTCAGCATCGATTTGAGATTTTAATTTTTTTATTATATCAAAGCTATATGAAGCTGTTTTTAAGTCTCTTTCTATATCAGACATTTCAAAAAATGGATTATCTTCTATAGTTTTCTTTGTCATTTCATATCTAATATCATAATCTAATAAATCTACATTTTTATGATATGGATTAGCTGTCGGTATAAACAAAACTTTATCCAAATTTACTCTTATTCTTGCTTGATCTGATACTAATAAATGTCCTATGTGTATTGGATTAAATGATGATCCAAATACTCCTATTTTTTTCATAATTTACTCCTATTTTGGAAGTGTAATTATTTTTTCTTTTGACTGTCTGTAAATTACAAATTTTGAACCCATATGTGATACAAAATCTGCACTTAATTTTTCTAAAATTTCTTGTATTGTTTCTTTATCATCAAATAAATTATTTTTTAATATTTTAATCTTTACTAATTCATTAGCGTTTAATGTGTCATGAATTTGTTTAATTAAATTATCAGTAATACCATTTTTACCAATTATTATTTTAACTTCCATTGTATTTGCTAATGATTTTAGATATGATCTTTGTCTTGAATTAATCATATTTCTCCTATCCAAAATATTCTATCTGTATACTTTCAACGTGGATAGTATCCCCATCTTCTATACCTAATTCTTCTAATTGAGCCATTACACCCATTTTTTCTAATACAGCTTCAAAATGTCTCAATGATTCATAATCATCAAAGTTTGTTTTTCTAATAAGTTCAGAAATTGGATAACCTTTAACGATATATTCTCCATTTTTCTTTTTAACTTCAATAGTTCTATCAACTTTGAAAAATGATTCTAAATCTAATCTTTCGTCTTCATCCAAGCTATGATAATCTTTTTCAATTCCTTTTAATCTTTCAAACATATAGTATTTTAAGTCTTCTATACCTTTTGTTGTGGCTGCAGAAGTTTCAATTACTTTTAATTCTGGGAAATTTAATTTAAAAATTTCTAAATTTTCCACTGCATTTGGTAAGTCCATTTTATTAGCAACTACGAATAAATCCTTTTCTCTTAATTTATCACTATAATTGCTTAATTCATTCATTATAACATTAAAATCATCAATCGGATCTCTACCTTCACTACCAGCCATATCAAGCACATGTACTAAAAGACGTGTTCTTTCAACGTGTTTTAAGAACTGATGTCCTAAACCTACACCTTCACTTGCCCCATCAATTAAACCTGGAATATCAGCTATCACAAAATTATTTTGAAAATCAATTTTTACTACTCCTAGATTAGGAGTTAATGTTGTAAAATGATAGTTTGCAATTTTAGGTTTTGCATCAGATAGAATTGAAAGTAATGATGATTTACCAACATTTGGAAGCCCTATTAAGCCTATATCAGCAATTAATTTAACTTCTAATATTACTTCTATTTCCTGTGAATTTTCTCCTGGTTCTGCAAATTTAGGCGCTTGTCTTATTGAATTTGCAAATTTAGCATTTCCTTTTCCACCTTTTCCACCTTTTGCAATTACAAACTCTTCACCATCTTCAATTAAATCACAAATTACCTTGTTTGATTTTGCTTCTCTTACAATTGTACCCACTGGTACTTTTACATATAAATCTTCACCTTTTTTACCATATTGTTTTTTATTTCTTCCAGGTTCACCATTTTGTGCAAAAAAGTGACGTCTGTACTTAAAATCCAATAGTGTTTGTACATTGGAGTCAGCTTTTAATATTACACTTCCTCCATCTCCTCCATCTCCTCCCGCAGGTCCGCCTGCAGGTTCAAAGATTTCTCTTCTCCAAGCAATTGCTCCATCTCCGCCTGCTCCAGATCTTAAAATAATCTTTGCTACATCTAAAAACATTTTTACCTCTTTTCAGGTTATGTAATCATATTACATTTATAAAAAAAATATCCAGAAAAATTAAATTTCTGGATACATACTTTTCAATTAATTAAGCTAATTGTTCTCTTGTATAAACACTAACTTTTTTTCTTGTCTTGTCAAATCTTTCAAATTTAACGATACCATCAGCTTTTGCAAATAATGTATCATCTTTACCGATACCTACATTTGCCCCTGGATGAATTTTTGTACCTCTTTGTCTTACTAAGATATTTCCAGCAAGTACAAATTGTCCATCACTTCTCTTAGCTCCTAATCTTTTAGCTCTTGAGTCTCTACCGTTTCTTGTTGATGATACCCCTTTTTTACTTGCGAAAAATTGTAAATTTAATTTTAACATTTTATACCTCCGTATAGTATAATTCGATATAATCACTATATTCTTTTAATATAGATTGTATGCCTAGCTCATATTTTTGTAATATCAACTGTGCATCGTGCATTTTTTGTTTGTCTAATTCCTTATCTAATGTAAGTTCTATATCATTTTCTTCTATAGAATATTTAATGTAATCTTTTATTTTAAGTATATCGGTAAATGTGTCTATTGTATTATATGTTAGAATCGAAACTCCTGCACATACAATATCTTTTCCTGTATCTTCAAACTCAGCATGACCTGAAACATTAAAACCTTTAATTTTACCTTCACTTAAATAAATATCTACTCTTATCATTATCCTATTGAATTAATTCTAACTCTTGTATATGGTTGTCTGTGACCTTGTCTGCTTGAAGAACCTTTTTTTGGTTTATATTTGAAAACAACGATTTTCTTTCCTCTACCGTGTTCTAAAACTTCAGCATTAACTTTAGCTCCTTCAACAATTGGTGAACCAACTTTAACTTCACCTTCATTTGAAACTAATAGAACTTCTTCAAAATCAAATTTTGCACCTTGTTCTAAATCTAATTTTTCAACTTTTAAAATATCGCCTTCTTTAACTTGGTATTGTTTACCACCTGTTTTAATTACTGCGTACATAGTATCTTCCTCCTTAATTATTTTCTCGCTAAATAGGTGCTTATGCTTAAACCTATTTGTATGCGGTTTAGATACTGAAATATTATATCATCTAAAAGGATCATTGTCAAACTAAAACACTATAATTTCAAACAAATCCATATTTGAAAATCCCATTATTTTATATTGTAACCCATACTCTTGAAATACATCTTTTATTTTATTTTTAAGCTTTAATTTATTATCTGCATTCATCCTTAGAAAATCTATAATAAGCATCTTTTTTATATTTCTTAATTTTATTTGTATAGCAATTTCTTCAATACTTTTCATATTTACTTCTAATGATAATTTTTCTTTGTCTAATGCATGATTAGAATATTTTGAATTAATATCAATAACCGTCAACGCTTCTAATCTATCTATTACGATTTCGATTTCATCACTTTGGACTTTTCTATCTCTTGAGTTAGCTAAATCTAAAGATATAATCTCGTTATATTTAGGATTAAAGTTTTTATCTACTAGATTTGCATATTCATTTTTTTTATTAGATATGACATCCATGTCATAATCAATAAAATAATCTCTCAAAAATTTCCCCTGATAAATTAACTTAGGAGTTGGTAGCATATGCTTTTCTTTTAAAAGTTTTTTATAGTCATTTACAAGTTTACAGTATCTACCTTCTAGCTCTTCATTTGAAATTAATTTTCCTCTACTTCTTAATTTGTAAGGTATTTCAAATTCATAGATAATATTTTTAATATTATTTTTTATATATGGCATTAATATTACATAACCATCACTTAAACTTATCTTTTGACTTACTTCTATCATTTTATCATCTTCAGGAACTTTTATTACTTCAACTAAAACATCATCCCCTAGTTTCACTTTATCTATTAAATATTTTTTTCTCAAAAGTGCATTTTTTTCTTCTCCAATATTTAATACATATGCATCCATAGAATTCAAATAGTCAATTATTCTTGCACGATATATATTACCAATTATATTTTTTTTTACATCAATATAATCTATTAATCTATTATTTTTTACTTCTCCACATATTAACTTTTCGTCATCAAATATAAACTTAAAATTATCCATTTTTTTTAAATAACCTTTTTATTTTTTCAAAAATTGAAATCTTTTCAACGTCTTCTTTGTTAATATCTCTTTCTGTTTCAGCCTTATTTTCTTTTTCTGCTAAATCATCTATATCCTTATTATTTTCTAGATTTTCGTCTATATTTTCTTCATCTTCAAAAATATAAATCCCTTCAAAAATTTCCATTAATTCATCTTTTTTAGATAATTCTGGTTTATTTTGAATGTCTAATTTATTATCAAATAATACAATTATATTTTCATATTCTTCATTTTCTAATTCTTCAATAAATCTATTGAAGTCTACAGATGTTTCTTTCATTTTATATGATGATGGTAAAATTTCTATTTCATCATCTATTTCCATAACCGCCTTAGCAAACCCTACTGTACTGTTTATATAATCTGAGTTATCAAAAATAATTTCATCGCTAATCTTTAATTTTTTTTCTAAACTTCTGTCTTCTTGAATCAAACTTAATATTAAAGTTTTCCCAGAAAACTTATTTAAGATTTCTGGGAATTTATCAATCAAGAATTCATATTGGTTTATATCAATATAATATTTTTTCATTCCAATCTCATTCTTTCTATTTTTTTATTTCTTCTAGCTCTCCTGGTCGTGTATTAGTAAAAGCTGGATCTTTTTTTACATATTTATAATATGCGTAGTATATATCATTTACTGCCCCTCTAACATTTGTAGATTTTCCACCTTCTACTACAGAAACATAAACTGCAATTTCTGGAGTATTAAGTGGTCCAAATGATATTTCTGATACTAAATCTTCATAACTTTGTCCAGTTTTAGGATCTATGCTTCCAAGTTGAGCTGTCCCCGTTTTAGATCCTATCTCAAATGGAAAATTATCTCTATAAAGAACCTCAGTAGACGCTCTCCTCATTCCTTCTTTAACAGCCTTAAAACTATTAATGTTTATACCTGTATCTTTCGATTTTGGTGTTTGTGAAAATATAAGCTTACTATTATCATAATTTTCTATTTTATTAATTAATGTTGGATGCATTAATTTTCCATCATTTGCTATAATAGACGCTAATTGAGCCATTTGCATAGGTGTATAAGAATTTTGTCCTTGTCCGATAACCATATTTAGTGAATCGGATGTGGTCCAAACAGCTAAATTTAAATAAGTATATTTTATTCTATCAGCCAAATTATCATTTTGACCTTCTATTATTTTTTCAGCTTCATAACCCATACTTTCTAAATTTTTAATTATATCATCTCTAGAATTATCTGCCCCTTTATCTACCCAAGAAATTATTGTATTTATATCATTTTTTAGCTTAATATCATTTACTTTTACATCTTTTTTGGAATACTTTTGTAAATTATTTTCTAAATAATATCTCAATTGAATCCTTACTATATTTCTCTTACCTTCAACACTTGGTGATGTTCCTCCAGATTCTAAAGGATAATTTATTTCTATCCCAGTAGGATTTTGCAATCCTAATTTTTTAGTCATGTTATTTATATCATCCAATGTAACTTGTACATTTACATCATTTTTCTTTTCAGGATTATATCCTAATCCTAAAACATAGAAATAAAAGTTACTTGAAACTTTAAGTGCATCATATAAGTTTAGATTTCCCCAAGTTCCTCCCGTTTTAGAGAATAAAAGTTCATAGAATCTATTATCTCCAACTTCAATATATCCCCCCGTATAAATAGGATCGTTTGGATCTAATCCTTTTTCTAAAGCTGTAAGTGATACAACAGTCTTAAATGTTGATCCAGGTATAAATGCAGACTGCAATACATTGTTCAATATTGGTCTTGGAGCGTAAATGTCATTAGGATCAAGATTATTTAATTTATCCCAAGCGTAATTTGAAATTCCATTTACAAACAAGTTTGGATCATAATCAGGTTTAGAAACCATAGACAAAACTTGTCCTGTTTTAGTGTCTATAACAACAGCAGATGCTATTTTAGCTTTAGGAGCGGCTGTAATTCCATATTGTCCAAAATATGATTGATAATTTGCACCAGTATTTACTGAATATAATAAATCCTCAATAATTTTTTCAGTTTGTCTTTGTAAATTTATATCTATTGAAGTATATAGATTATTTCCTGGTACAGATTTTGTTTCTTCTATTACATCTGTCGTTTTTCCATAAACATCTGTATACACTAATCTTTTTCCTTTTGATCCCCTAAGTGTATCTTCAAAACTTTCTTCCAGACCATATTTTCCTATAATATCATTTAAATCATATTTCTTATATTCTACATATTCATCAATTTCTTTTTCACTCGAAATTTTACCAATATATCCTAGCATATGTGATGCAGTATTTCTAAATGGATAGTTTCTATTTGATTCAAGTATAATTTCAAATCCAGAATCTTTTGGTATTCTTTCTTCAATTTGAACTATAGAATTTTTATTTAAATTTTTTGCAATTTCAATTGGTGCATATGCCAAATATCCTCTAGAATTAATTTTTTCTAAAATAGATAAAGTTGAATACTTTAGATACACGTCATTAAAATCTAAATTAAATTCTTTTGAATATTTTTCAAAAAATTCTTTAGCAGAAATGTCTTTCCTTTCTCCATCTATTAAATCTTCTTTATCTTTTATATAAGAATATTTCCAATCTTTTAAATATATTTTTGGATAAATCCCTGATTCAAAAATAGATGATTGTGCATAATAAATTATATCATCAGAAATTATAAAATTATCTAAAAGATTTGAATCTTTTGCATATTTTATTAATGCATCTACAGGTGTCAAGTTAGAATTAATATTATGGCTATCTTCAGCATAATATAATTCTACTTTTTTCTTTTCTTCATTTATATTAAATTTTATATTTGTTTTAATTCCATTTTTTTCTAATAAAATTATTAATTTACTTGCTGGAATCACTAGTTGATCTTTATCACTATAAGCTGTTTCTAATAATTTTTTTATAGATAAATCTTTTACTAAATTTAAAAAATCTGATTTTGCATCTGAAGTAAGTGTAATCTTAGGACTAACTTTATTTAATCTAGCTTTTTCTTCTATAAAGTTTCTATCTAAATTAAAAACAATATCTGACAAAATAATATTAGATTCTTTTTTATTTTCTTTTAATACATCATATATTATTTTTCTCGATAATGGATGCGATATCAAATAATCTAAAAAACTGTCATCATTTATAACTTTATCAATAAAATAATCTATTGGTTTTGTTGAATCAGTTATTTCTTTATTTTTTAGTAATCTATCATATTGTTCATTTTTTTCAAATTCAATTTCAATCTTATTATTTTCAAATTTTAATTTAAGTGGCATTTGAGTACCTCTTAAATTTATATAATCTCTCATCCTTTTAATTGGATAAAAAATGATTTTGTTGTCGTCATATTTATAGCTAGATAAAAATATTTTTTCTAAAATTTTTTTATCTTGAATTGCTTTTATAACTTTTTCATCTGGTAATGTTTTTTCTTTGAAATAATCATTTTTTTCTTTATACATAAATTCATAAATACCAAATTTACTATTATTAGCAAAATTTATTCCTTCATTTTCAAGAAATTTTGTAACTTCAAGAAGTGTATTTTTTTTATCTATATCTGATAAAGAACTAAATCTATCTTTATACGCAACTAAAGAATATATTGGTTTATTATCTGCAAGAGCAATACCATTTCTATCGTATATAATTCCTCTAGTCGAATCTAGATTAATTTGTTTAATACGATTATTATCTGAAAACTTTTTATATTTTGCTCCATTTATAACAGTTAATTCAAAAAGTCTTGATATTAAAATTAAGAAGGCTATTAAGAAAACTACGAAAACAATTCTCAATCTACTTTTTTTCATATCTCCTCCTATACTATACTTCTTAATTTATTTTTTTCAATACGATACATAATGAAATTAATAAATGTGAAAAATACTAAACTTACTATAATTTCAATTAATATTGAAAAATTAAATAATTCCTTAAATATTACACTTGGGTTTCTATATATGATTAAATTCATAACAATAACATATATCTTTTTAAAAATTATGGCAATTATTAAATATACATAATTTTTCGCTAAATTCTTGTGTTCATTTATGTTAAATGAATATACATAATATGAAATTAAATAGAATAATAGCGCCTTTACTCCTAGAGTATTACCAAATGCTATATCTTGTATTAATCCTTGAAATAGTCCATAATATACAATATTCTCTTTTTTTGCATATATTGAAAGTACAATAATTAAAGGAATAGTAATGCTTGGAACAACACCATATAAATTATATTTTGATAAAATTGTCAAATCAACAAGTAAGTTGATAATAAATAAAATTATAATTTTTAAACCTTTCATCATTACTCCTTAACTGGTAACACATAAACGTTGTACATTTTTGAAAAATTAATTGGACTTTTAATTTTTACAATTTTTTTCAATCTATCTGTACTTTCTGTAACTTCAACTACTTCACCTATATATATCCCCCTTGGATATCTTCCACCCGTCCCAGATGTATATATTTTTTCGCCAACTTTAATATCTTTTTTTTCTAATAAATATCCGTACAAATATCCATCAAATCTTTCATTTATAACACCTGTTATTTCAGACTTAACATCAACAAATGTTATATTGTATTTTGAATTTAATATTGATGAAACATCTGAAGAATTTAAACCAACAGAAGTAACAACACCTGTAAGTGCTCCTTTTGAATTACTGTCATTATATGCGTTAACTATAATATCTCCAACTTTTATTCCATTTAATGACCCTTTATTTATCTTAAAATCATTAAAAAATATATCATTATCTTGCATTATAACTTTAGCATTTAATAGATTCGCTTTTCTCATGAAGTCATAATTTTGCTTTAAGTACTCTTTATTTTCTACAACAAAACTCAAGTCTTTAACTTGTTTTTGTAACTCTTCATTTTCTGCTTTTAGCTTATTAACTAAATCTCTATTTGGTTTAGTTCCAAATGTAAAATCTATAACATCATTAACTCCATTTGTAATTAAAGATGTTACTAAAGTAAATGGTTTTGTTATTATTCCAAAAGCATTTGTCAAATAGTTATTTGTATTTGGATTTATAATGGATAAAAATATTATAATTAATAAAGTCAATATTCTTATAACATGCTTTTTATTTTGTTTTTTTTCATTATAATATAACATATTTATTTCCCAATTTTCTTATATTCTTCTAAATTACTAATTATTTTTCCAGCACCATTTATAGCATCAGTAAATGGATTTTCAGATTTTACGACTCTCAATCCTAATTCTTTTTCCATATATAAATTTAAGTTTTTTAATTTACTTCCGCCACCTGTAATAAATATCCCATTTTTTAATATATCTCTTGATAATTCTGGAGGATTTTTTTCTAATACATATCTTATTTCTTCAAGTATAATATTAAATGTATCCTTAATAGCTTCAATCGCATCAGAAGTTTTAATCATAATACTTGATGGCATACCAGTCATAACATCTCTACCACTTATTTCAAGTTCATCATAAGTTGTTACTTCTCCAATTGCTGCAATAGTCTCTTTAATTTCTTTTGCAGTATTTTTTCCAATTATTAATGAATGATTATCATAAACATAATCAATTATTTCTTGGTCAATATAGTCTCCACCATATTTTATATTTTTAGATATTACAATACCATTCATACTTATAATTGAAATTTCAGTGCTACCAGCTCCAAAATTTACAATTAGTCTTCCTTCATTTTTAGAAATATCAAATTCACTTCCAATTGCACTTGCCAAAGTAGACTCTAAAATATATACATCTCTTGCTCCAGAATATGTACAAGCATCTTCTAATGCTCTAAGCTCAATATCGGATATTCCACTTGGAGCCGTAATAACTACTTTAGGTTGAAATAAATTAAAACCTTCTATTGCCTTATCTATACAATATTTAAAAATAATTTTAGTTACTTCAAAATTTGCTATTTTACCTTCTTCCAATGGTTTTAAAATCATAATATTTTCAGGTGATTTTCCATACATTTCATGAGCACTGTTTCCAATAGCGACCACATCTGCAGTTCTTGTATCAAATGCTACTGCCGATGATTCATTTATAATTATACCTTCTTTTTCTTTATATACTCTTGTATTTTCTGTTCCCAAATCAATAGCAAGATTTGCCCCAAATATACTTAATAATCCCATATTAAAATCCCTTTACTAATTTTTTCTCTCTTAAACTTATAAATTTATTTTTTCCAATTACAAGATGATCTAAGATTTTTATACCTAGATATTCTCCAGCTTTTATTAATCTTTCTGTAATTAGAACGTCTTCTCTACTTGGTGTAGGATCACCACTAGGATGATTGTGTGCCAAAATTATACTATTACAATTTTTCAATATAGCACTTCTAAATACTTCTCTTGGATGCACCAAAGATTGATTTATAGTACCTATTGAAATTGTATCTACAGATATCACTCTATTTTTAGTGTCCAAAAATAAAATGCAAAATTCTTCTTTTGTAGAGTTGTTATAATGAATGTACAAATAATTTGCCACAGATTCTGGAGAATCAAATGAAATTTGATTAAATCTATCCATTTTGCTTAATCTCTTTCCAAGCTCCAATCCAGAAATTATTCTACAAGATTTTGTAAGTCCTATACCTTCTATTTCCATTAGCTTTTCAATAGAAGTATATAGCAAATTATTTTCCTTATGTTTAACTCTTAAAATATCATCAGCTAAAGCAATTGCATTTTTCTTTTTGGTACCGCTTCCAATTAAAATAGCCAAAAGTTCGATATCACTCAAACTTTCTACTCCTAAATTCATCATTTTTTCCATAGGTCTATCATTCAAAGATAAATCTTTTATAGTATAATTGTTCATAATTGCTCCTTAAAATTTTTCAATTTTTTTCAAATGAGAAGCCACATTATGCGATCCTAACCCAACAAAATATCCCGTAATAATCCCTATTATTGTTAAAAATGGGAAATAAGTATAAAGCATAAGCGACTTCAGAATGTACGCTGCAGCAGTAACCTGTGCAAAATTATGTGAAACAGCTCCAATTATACTCACCCCTATAACACTAAATATCATAATTCTTTGATTAAAATATCTATATGCTATCCACATCATAATAGTGCTAAAAATAGCACCTACAAAACTATATATAAAACTCGGTCCAAAACCAATTATCATCATTAATAAAATTGACTTAAGTGATGCAACAATTATTCCTCTACTAAATCCATATATAATCAAAGTTACTAATATTACCATATTAGACAGTCCGAGCTTTGCTCCCGGCATGACAAATGGTATTGGTATCATTCTTTCAACCAATGACACGGCTAATGCCATAGCAATTAATAACCCTGTATACACCATATCTCTTATATCTCTATTCATATTAAAATACCGTACTATCTATATTATTTTGATTTTGTCCATCAGATTTTATTTCAATTACTAATCTATTTGGCAAGCAAACTAATAATTGACCTACTTGACTTATTGTTCCTTGTTTGATGCACAATTTATCTAGACATGATGATTCTATAATTTTAATCTCATTATCTCCAAATTGTATAACATTCTTACCATATTCCGTTTCAATCGTATACTTTTCTCCAATAATATCCTTTGAAAATTTAATAGCATTTATCTCTTCACCATTAATCTGTATACTTACATATTTTCCTGTAGTATTTTTATTTACATTTGCCATGTAATAAGCAAACAAAATACTGAAAACAACAAGAATTATAACTAAAATTTTATCTCCCTTTGTCAATTTCATTTTAACTCCTAACCTTAAAATTTTATCACAAAAAACATGTATTTTAAATGATAAAATTTTCCCTATACATATTTAATTATATATCATTAATAATCATATTGCATTTAAAATTATCATTTAAATATACCTAAATTTTAAAAAATAATAAAATCTCCACAAAAATACCTGTTGAAAATAAATCCAACAGGTATTTGTAAATATTTTATTTTGCATTTATTGCAGCCATTGCAATATAGTTATATGGTTGATTGAAGTGAGGCAAGAAGAATAAATCTAATAATTTTAATCTATCAATTGTAACTCCTTCTTGAATAGCCAATGAGAACATATGAATACCCATTGACATATCATATTCTGATGCCATTTGTGCTCCAAGCACAATTCTAGTATTTTTATCATATACAATTCTTACTTTTACATTAGGATTTTTCGTTTCAATAAATCCAGGTTTTTGAGTATCGTCAAAATCTGTATATAAAACATCAATTCCTAATTTTTCAGCTTTACCAACAGTTATACCGGTAGATACCATATTTAATCCATAAATACTAATCCCATTAGATCCTTGAACTCCATTAGACTCTACATCTCCACCTGCTGCATTATGTCCAGCAACAATACCACTTCTTGCTGCGTTAGAAGCTAATGCTATATAGTTAGTATTGTCAATTGAATTATCATATACTGTTGCACAGTCACCAATAGCATAAACATCCTTAATACTTGTTTCTTGCTTATTATTTACTAAATATGCGTTATTTCTAAATAATTCTAATTTATCATTTCCAAGTGATGTATTTGGTCTAAATCCGATGCACATAATTACCATATCAGCTTTTATTTCTTTTTTATCAGTTAAAACAGAACTAACCTTTCCATCAGTTCCCTTTATTTCTTTAACCATTTGACCAAGTTCTAAATTAATATTATGATTTTTCAAATTATCTCTCATTAAGTCCGTAAATGGTTCATCATAATATGCCGGTAATACAGTTTCTGTAATATCAATTAAAGTAACATTTTTACCATGTCTTTCAAAAGCTTCTACTAATTCAACACCAATATATCCAGCTCCAACAACTGTTATATCCTTTATTTCTGGATTATTTAATTTTTCAACAACTTCAACAGCATTTTGATACAATTTTACTTGCTGAACGTTTTCTAAATCTTTTCCAGGAATATTTGGTGTAATAGGAAGTGAACCTGTACCCAAAATTAATTTGTCATAACTATCAGTTACTTCTCTACCATCCTTAAATCTAACAAAAACTTTCTTTGAATCAAAATCAACATCATAAACTTCTGCTTCCATATAAACTTTAGCACCTTTTGATTCAAACTCTTCTTTACTTGCATAGAAAAGTCCATCTGGCTTAGAAATTTGATTACCAATCCATAAAGCCATCCCACAACCTAAAAATGAAATATTGTTATTACTATCATATATTGTCAGTTCATGTTCAGGATAATTATTTAAAATCGTTCTAATCGCTGCAGTGCCTGCATGATTAGCTCCAACCACTATTATTTTACTCATTTATTTGTCTCCCTTAAATAAATTTTTATCAAAATTGATATAGTAATATTTTATCAAATTTAAAAAATAAAATCTACTAAAATAGTTATAAATTTCAGCATATTCAGATATGAATTTACAATATTACATAAATAAATTAGACAAAAAGAAAATCAAAAAAATAATTTTGATTCTCCATATATTTATATATTAAATTTAAAATTCAACAAAATCTTTTTAATTTCTACACATTGAATAAAATATATTACTTTTAATTATATTTTATTTAGAAAATTTTCTCTTTGTTGAAAACAGTGCTAATCCTGAAATAACCATTGTAGCAAAAGATAATACAACTCCTGAATCTCCTGTATTTGGATTTTCTTGTTTACTATTTTCTTCTACTTTTATTGGTGTTGCTGGTGTTAACTCTGTCCATGGTACACTTGGTTTTATTGGTGTTGCTGGTGTCAACTCTGTCCATGGCACACTTGGTTTTATTGGTGTTGCTGGTGTTAACTCTGTCCATGGTACACTTGGTTTTATTGGTGTTGCTGGTGTCAACTCTGTCCATGGCACACTTGGTTTTATTGGTGTTGCTGGTGTTAATTTTGTCCATGTTAAATATTCTGACAATGTTAAAGTTAATCCCACAGGTTCATTATTATCTTCTATTACGTATTCAAATGATTCAATATCATAAGGTTTACCGTTTATTACAGATGAATCATTCGGAACAGAAACCAACTCTACCTTATATTTACCCGGTAATAAATTATGTGAAGGAATTTCACCTTTATCACTCATTTTAAATATAAATTCTTCTTTTGTGTCTAAATTAGTCATTTTAGATACAGCATTTGGAATTCTTTTCAATACTCTATCTAGTGATTTAAATTGAGTATTAAGTGTAACTACAGCTGTCTTTGGTGCTTGTTTTTCTAATTTTTCTAATCGATTAAGCTCAAATTCTAATATTTCATAATCTGTTTTTAACATTCTATATGTAAAAGATTGTTTATCAATATATTTATCTTTTATTGCTTTTACAGCTTCTTCTATAGTTGGAAGTTCATTTGGAGCATATTTATCACGTTTTTCTTTAAGAAACTTTTGTGCTTCATTATACTTTGATAAAAGTTCTTTATACTTATCAACTACTTGTACATAATCTTTTAAAATTTGTGGTATATGGACATTTTGTCGATTATTTTGATCTGCTTTTGGTCTCCATTGTTCTCCCTCATTTAAATCCGGTAATTTAACTTTAAACCCTTCATCAAACAATGTATTAAATTGATCTGTAGAAATTGTAATTGAATAACTCTTTGAATTTTCATTCTTATTTAATTTTATTCCGGATATCCAATCTTTATTAACTCCCATTAAATAAACATTATCTTGTAATTTTTCCCATTTAGAAAAATCAAAGTTTAAATCTACTTTACCATCAAGTTGCACTGTAGCTTTTACAATAAAATCGGAATTAGTTGGTACATCTACAGGTTCTTTTTTGTATGGTATATCTCCTTCAGCAAATGATTTATTAAAACCAAATACCGATAAAGAGAATACCAAAGCTAATAAAATAGCAAATATCTTTTTTACTTTGAATATTGATTTCATATTTTTTCTCCTTAATATTTATTATAAGTATATATTATACTATCAAATAAACTTTTACAAGTATATTATTGAATTAACATAATTTAATAGTAATCATTATAACAATTTATTAATGTATGAAAAATTTTATATAATGACTAAAAATTAATTAATTTTTAGTCCGATGAAAATATTAATTTTTGAATTATACTAATATAACTACAACAATAAATAACATTAATGAATAAATTTACAAACATTACTTGTTTCTTATGCCTATTAAAAAAGATGATTTACAAA
>NZ_JBFNGB010000029.1:0-18920 GCF_046035835.1 Helcococcus bovis | reverse complement strand
TATAAATAAATATTACAGGTAAAAATTTTTAGAAAAATTCATGTATTCTTTATACAAATAAAAATTACAGATAATAAATCATAAAATTATAAATTTTGACCGATTTTTTACCTGTAATATCTTAAATTAATTATAATACATGAATGTATAAAAATTTTTTACCTGTAATTATAAAACAACGCTAAAATACATGTGTTTAATATATTTCCACTCCATCTTTACTTACTCTTGCAAGTATTAATGGTTTTAATTCTGGTTTTTGGTCACTTAATGTGTAACCTTCTAAAACTAGAGTTTCTGCGTCTTTAACAGATGATTCATCATTTGTATAAAGAATTGCTAATGTATCTCCTTCTTTCACTTCATCTCCTGTCTTTTTAACAAGTTTAATACCTGAAGCAAAGTCAATTACATCTTCCTTAGTTTTTCTACCAGCACCTAAAACTACTGATGATATCCCTATTTTTTCTGTATCCATTTCATAAACGTATCCTGAAGTTTTACATTTTACTTCATGGGCAATTGTTGCTTTTTCAAATTTGTCTAAATTTTCAACATATGAAGCATCTCCACCTTGAGCTTTTACAAAATCTACAAATTTGCTGAATGCTGTTCCATCATGTATAACTTTTCTAACTTTTTCTCTACAATTTTCTAATGTATCTAATTCAGTCATATATAATAGATTTGATGCAAGTTCAACACATACATTTGTTAAATCTTCTGGACCGTGACCTTGCAATGTTTGAGCTGCTTCAATAACTTCTAATGAATTACCAATATTGTATCCTAAAGGAATGTCCATTTCTGTAATTAATCCAATAGTTCTCTTTCCGGCATTTTCTCCTATTGAAACCATTTTACTTGCAAGTTCTATTGCGGAATCTAACGTTTTCATAAATGCACCGGAACCTGTTTTTACATCTAATACTATAGCATCATTACCTGCCGCTAATTTTTTTGACATTATTGACCCAGCAATAAGTGGTATACTATCAACTGTTGATGTAACATCTCTTAACGCATAAAGTTTTTTGTCTGCTGGTGCTAAATTACCAGTTTGACCAATTACTGAAACTCCTACTTCATTAACAATATCAATAAATTTTTGAGTTTCTAATGATGTATTCATCCCTGGAATAGATTCCATTTTATCTACAGTTCCGCCTGTGTGACCTAGTCCTCTGCCTGACATTTTAGCCATTTTAGCTCCAAATGATGCAACTATTGGTGCAATAACTAGTGTTGTTTTATCACCAACACCACCTGTTGAATGTTTATCTACTTTGATTCCCTTAATTGAAGAAAGATCTACAACATCCCCACTATCTCTCACTCCAAGAGTAAATTCTAACATTTCGTTATCAGTCATTCCCTTGAAATATATTGCCATCAGCATTGCTGATACTTGATAATCAGGTATTTCCCCCTTTACAAATCCATCTAAGAAATATTTAATTTCTTCCTTAGTTAATTCTTCACCGTGTTTTTTCTTTTCAATAAGATCTATCATTCTCATATTTTTATCCTTCCAAATTCTTAGCTCCAAATCCCAATGGTAGTAGCTGTTCTAAAGTATATTCTTCATAGTTATCTTCATCTATAGCAATAATTATCTTAAAAGTCTTTGGATCACAATAATCCATCATAACTTGTCTACATACACCACATGGAGGAGTTAGGTTAGTTACTTTTCCATTTTTACCACCAACTATAACTATGCTTTCAAATTCTAAAACACCTTCTGAAACGGCTTTGAAAAAAGCTGTTCTTTCAGCACAAATAGTAGGAGTATATGAAGCAGATTCAATATTTACACCTGTATATTTTTTACCATTTTTAGCAGTTAAAACTGATGATACCTTAAAATTTGAATAAATTGCTCTGGAAAATTTTAAGTTATCCAGAGCAAGTCTAATATCTTCTTTTATCATTAATAACCTTGAGCCTCTTCATTTCTTGCTAATTTTACTAATCTGCTTGTTCCAAGTCTTTCTGCACCTAATTCTATAAATCTTTGTGCATCATCTAATGATGAAATTCCACCAGCTGCTTTAATTTTCACGTGAGGTGCAACGTGTTTTTTGAATAATGCAATATCATCAAATGTTGCTCCACCTGTTGAAAATCCTGTTGATGTCTTAATAAAATCAGCACCTGATTCAGAAACTATTTCACACATTTTAACTTTTTCTTCTTCTGTTAACAATGCTGTTTCAATGATAACTTTTAAAATATTATCTCCACATGCTGCTTTAATTTCTTTAATTTCATTTAATACAAATTCATAATTTTTATTTTTCAATTCAGCGATATTTATAACCATATCAATTTCTGTTGCACCATTTTCGATAGCATCTTTTGTTTCAAAAACTTTTGTTGCTGTTGTTGAATATCCGTTTGGAAAACCGATTACTGTACATAATACCATTTTTCCTTCTGCATATTCTTTAGCTTTTTTTATATATGATGCTGGGATACATACTGAAGCTGTTTTATACTCAATAGCTTCATCTATTAATTTTTTTATATCTTCCCATGTTGCTGCTTGTGCTAATTGTGTATGATCTGCTTTACTTAAAATATTTTTAATATCCATTATCTAACTCCCTTTATATATGGTACACCATCAGCCTTTGGTGCTTCTGATTTACCTACAAATACTAATATTACCAATGTCATTACAAATGGTATCATCGCAATAAATTCTGATGGTATAAATGTTGAACCACCCAAATATACCGAAATCGCTTGAGCAAGCCCAAAAATTAAAGCTGCTCCATAAGCTCCATGTGGTGTCCATTTACCAAAAATAACAGCTGCTAATGCTATAAATCCTTGTCCTGCTATAGATGTTGTAGTAAAGTTTGAAAGTAATGAAAGTGTCACCGTACCACCACCTAATCCAGAAAAGAATCCAGACATTATAACTGCTAAATATCTAACTTTATATACATTAATTCCCAATGTATCTGCTGCCGCTGGATGTTCCCCAACTGATAATAATCTTAATCCCCATTTTGTTCTATATAGGAATATCCATAATAGAGTTACAATTATAAATGCAACGATTGAAGTTGCTTCTATACCAAATACTTTTGGTAATTTGTGTGTAACCGTTGGAGTATTTGCAGCTCCAAATAATACTTTAGAAATGAAAAATGCCATACCAGCACCAATCATATTAATCGCAATACCTGAAACTGTTTGATCCGCTCTAAATGTAACCGATGCAACTGCATGAATTAATCCAAAAACAGCCCCTGCAAATCCTGCTGCAATAAATCCAGTCCATGGACTACCTGTATAGTAAGAAACTGCTGCCCCTGTAAATGCTCCTATTGCCATCATTCCCTCTATACCGATATTTACAACACCTGATTTTTCAGATATTACGCCACCCATTGCTCCAAAAACTAGTGGAGTTGAATACATCAAAGTTATTATAATTATTGTTAATATACTATTCATTTTCTCCTCCTAGCTATTTGATTTATTATCTTTTTTCTTTAGTTTTCTACTTGCAATTTTATCTGCTAAATAAGGTAAAATATTTGCTAAAGCAATAAAGAATATAATACCACCAATTAAAATTGAAATAATTTCTGTTGGTGCATTATACTGCAATTGAATAATATTTCCACCAATTTTTAATACCGAGTATAAAATCGCAGCTAAAATTGTCCCTAAAATATTAGATCCAGCTATCAATGCAACTGATAACCCGTCAAATCCATAATTTTCAAAAGCTGCTAAACTTGTGATCTTATGTGGTGAAAGTGCCATAATATTTACAGCTCCTGCTAAACCGGCAATTGCCCCAGATATAGCCATAGCTCTGATTATATTTTTATTTACATTAATACCAGCAAATTCTGCTGCATGTTTGTTGAAACCTACAGCTCTTAATTGATATCCCAATGTTGATTTTTTAATAATATAATGTAAAACAATAGCAGCTATAACCGCAATAATAATTCCATAATTTATATCACTTCTACCTAAAATTTTACCTATCACTGGAACATTTACTATGCTTTGATAATCTCCAGCAGCTTTTTGTGCTGCAAATAATTTAATTTGTCCTGATATATTTATAGCATCTGTTCCCGACGTTTCTTGAATAAATAAAGGTGAAGATAAAGCTACATAATTATGAAAATGTAAAGCTATCCAATTCATCATTATTCCTGAAATAACTTCATGAACTCCAAATTTTGCTTTCAAAAATCCTGATAACCCACCAAAAATTATTCCAGCTAACATACCTACTAATAATAGTAATGGGATTTGAATAAACCATGGCAAATTTAACAATATACCAACTATTCCAGCCAAAGTAAATCCGAACATATATTGCCCTTCAGCACCAATGTTAAACAAACCTGTTTTAAATGCAAATGCAACAGATGCTCCTGTTAAAATTATAGGTGTTGCTTTTATAACTACTTCAGCAATATTTCTTTGACTACCAAATACTCCTACCATCATTTGCTTATAAGCTTCGATAGGATTTATTTTTGTTATTAACAATAAAACAGCACCTAATATCAATCCCAAAAATATAGCTAAAAGTGTTGTAAACAACTGATTAGTAAAAAGTTTATTTAATTTATTTTCTTTCATTTTTACCTCCAGCCATTAGTAATCCTATTTCTTTTTCCGTTTTTTCTCCTTGTAAAAATTCTTCTTGAATTTTCCCTTTGTATATTACACCTATTTTATCTGATACATTCATAACTTCATCTAATTCAAAAGAAATCAATAAAATAGCTTTTCCTTCATCTCTTTGGGAAATTAAAGCTTTATGAACATATTCTATCGCTCCTACATCAAGCCCCCTTGTAGGCTGAACAGCTATTAACAACTCCGGATTTGATGAAATTTCTCTGGCAATAATTAATTTTTGTTGATTCCCACCTGAAAGTGATCTTGCTTTTAATCCCTTACCATCGGCAGGTCTAACATCATAAGCAGTTATAAGCTCATCTGCAAATTTATTAATTTCTGCAAAATTTAAAATACCTCCATTTGAAAATGGCTTTTGTCCATAATTTCCTATTACAGAATTCTCCGCAACTGTAAAATCTGGAACGATACCTCTTTTAAGCCTATCTTCATGAATTGTTGCTATTTTGTTTTCTATTGTTGTTTTAGGTGTCGAATTTTGGATTTGAACTCCATTAATAGTAATGGTTCCCGATTTTACTTTTGTTAAATTAGTTATTGCTTCAACTAATTCTTTTTGACCATTACCATCAATACCTGCAATTCCATAAATTTCACCTTTTCTAATTTTTAAATTTAAATCTTTTACTGCAGCTATACTTCTATCGTCTTCAACCACTAAATTATTGATTTCAAAAATTACCTCTTTTGGTTCAGCTTTATTTTTATCAACTTTTAACTTAACTGCATGTCCAACCATCATAGTTGCTAAATCATTTGTACTAACGTCAAAAACATTAACTGTATCAATATATTTACCACGTCTAATAATTGTACACTCTGTTGCTGACTTTTTAATTTCATCCAATTTATGAGTGATAATTATAATAGTTTTTCCATGTTTGGTTAAATTATTCATTATTTCAATTAATTCTAATATTTCTTGAGGTGTTAAAACAGCTGTTGGCTCATCTAAAATTAGAATGTCCGCTTCTCTGTATAAAGCCTTTAAAATTTCAACTCTTTGTTGCATACCTACAGAAATATTTTCAATTTTTGCATCTAAATCAACATTTAATCCGTATTTATCTACTAACTCTTGAACTTTTTGTCTACTTTTTTTATAGTCTAAGAAAATTCCACTTTTAGTTATTTCTTTTCCTAATAAAATATTTTGAACAACTGTAAAATTATGAACCAACATAAAATGTTGATGAACCATACCTATACCATTTTTAATAGCAACACCTGGATCTTTAATGTTTTTTACCTCTCCATTGATTTTTATTTCACCTTCTTCGGCTTGATATAAACCATAAAGTACATTCATCAATGTAGATTTTCCAGCACCATTTTCACCTAATATAGCGTGAATAGTACCTTTTTTTACATTTAAATTTACATTATCAAGAGCTGTAAATGTACCAAATCTTTTAACAATACCTGTCATTTGTACTGCATATTTATTTCCTGACATCTTTTACTCCTTTATTATAAATAAAGAAGGGGTATGTATACCCCTTCAAATTAATTAGCCTTATATTTATTCCATGTTTCTTCATTGAATGGTGGTACAATTTTACCATCAATGATATCTTTTTGCTTTTGCATAGCTTTTTCATGTAATTCTTTTGGATATAATGATTTATCTGTGTGATCCGGGATACCTACTGCTGCTTCCTTTGAAGAATAAACTAGAGTTTTCCCACCAATCTTTTCACCTGATAAAATTTTATTTGTCACGTCATATATTGCAACATCTACTCTCTTTAATGCTGATGTCAAAACATTCTTTGGAGCTAATCTTGATTGATCTTGATCCACCCCAATTGCAAATTTATTAGCTTCTTTTGCCGCCTCAATAACACCTTTACCTGCACCCCCTGCAGCGTGGAAAACAACATCAGCACCACCATTAAAAATCTTTGTTGCTATTGATTTTCCCTTAGCTTCATCATTGAAGCTATCAGCATATTGTACAACCACTTCAATTTTTTTTCCTAACTCTTTGGCAGCATCTTTTACGCCTGCTCTGAAGCCATAATCGAATTGATCAATAATAACACCCTTTTTACCTCCAACAAATCCTACTTTATTTGTCTTAGTTGTATTAGCAGCGATATAACCCACCAAATATGAAGGCTCTTGTGCCTTAAATACTACTCCTGTTAAATTTGGTTGAGTTTTTTCATATGCATAATCAATTATTGCAAAATTTTTATCAGGAGATTGTTGCGCTGCCATTTCTACTTGATTAGCTAATAAGAAACCAATACCCCAAGCAACATCAACATTTTTATCTACTAATCGATTTAAATTTGGTAAATAATCAGAATCTTGATCAGATTGAATATATGTTACTTCTGCTCCGGTATCATTTTTTAACTTTTGTAAACCTTTCCACGCTGATTGGTTAAATGATTCATCATCAACTCCTCCCGTATCTGTAACCATACCTGCTAACTTACCCTTAAAATCTTTATCTGATTTTTTAGGTTCAACTTTTGTTTCTGATGATTTTTCTTCTTTCTTTATTTCATTTTGCTTTGTTGTACCACAAGCAACTAATGAAAATACAAGCACGAATGCTAATAAAAATGATAATAATTTTTTCATTTTTCTCCTCCATAAAATTTATACTTTATTGTATACATTTATTATATTATGTTTTTATATATTTCGCTAGTATTTTTTGAAAAAGTATTCACTATTATAATATATTTTAAATACAAAATTGAAAACATGTTCATTTTCAATACTTATCATAACTTTCAATATCAAAAGGTATCTTTATTTCTCCTTTTTTTATTTTTTCAATTAAAGGTAGTATTTTATCATAAGTTTTTTTGTCATAAATGTTATTTTCTTGATACTTTGAAACTCCAACTGCTCCTTCTTTAATTCCCAATACTTTTTTAGAACCATCAATTTTTTTTGTTCTTAAATAACCTTCTAATTCTGTTTTTATTACATTATCATATCTTTTTAACACAGAAATTATATGATTTGAAGGAGAAATTTTTGATTGATCTTCATCAAATCCAATATAATATTTATTATTTTTTCTTGCACTTTCGATGATTCCTAATCCTGTATTCCAAACGGTT
Organism: Helcococcus bovis; assembly: GCF_046035835.1. Classification (NCBI taxonomy): domain Bacteria; kingdom Bacillati; phylum Bacillota; class Tissierellia; order Tissierellales; family Peptoniphilaceae; genus Helcococcus; species Helcococcus bovis. The sequence goes on along the minus strand of NZ_JBFNGB010000029.1, from coordinate 11,145 downwards.
TGATATATTATGTCAACTCCATCTTCATACATCTTATCAGCTATTTCACTACCTAGCTTTTCATTGTTAAAATCATCTATATTTTGAGAATAAAAATCTATAGACTTTTTTAATTCTTTTGAAGCTTGTAAAATCCCTGCCTTAAAACCATATTCATATGGATCATTAATTAATCCTTTTGTTGGCCCAACATATCCTATTTTATTTGTTTTAGTAACCAACCCTGCTAAATATCCTGCTAAATATGATGATTCTTCAGTTTTAAATAAAATTGAATTTACATTTTTTCTAATAGGATCTATAACCGTATCAATAGCTATAAAATTTGAATTTGGATTTGATTCAGCAGCATTTTCTAATTCATTATTAACTAAAAAACTATCTACAACTATCAAATCATTCTTTTTATTTTCTAAAATATTTTTTAATCTATTATTAAAACTTTGATTGTTATTTGAAATATAATAATTAAAATTAGATTCTTTTTTATTATTTTGAATTGAATCATATATTTGCTTTGCTCTTCCATCATTTTCAATATTTTCATTTAATAATACCAATGAAATATTTGTACTATTTTCATCATTTTTTTTACAAGATGTTATAAACATTACAAAAATTAACATAATAAATAATTTAACTAGTTTTTTATTCTTCATCTGTATTTTCCATTTCTTCTAATTGTTGATTTAATTCAAACCACTCTTCATCTATCTTTATTTTTTCTTCAGTAAGAATTTTTATCTTACCATTCAATTCACTAGTTTTTTCAAAGTCCTCATAGACTTCTTTTTTAGTAAATTCAATATTTATATCTTCTATTGTATTGTCTATTTCTTCAATTCTATTCTCTAATTTTTTTATAGATGTTTTAATCTGTTTAATCTTTTTATTAAAATCTTTTTCACGCCTAATTTCTTTTTTCTTTTGAGTTTTGTTGATAGTTTCATTATTATAAACATTCTCACTAGATTCTTGCTTAGATAAGTAATAATCATAATTTCCATTATAAATATTCAATTTTCCATCTTTAATTTCAAGAATAGTATCGCAAACTTTATTTAAAAAATATCTATCGTGACTAATCATAAATGCCGTTGCTTCATATGAATTTAAGGCATCTTCCAAAACTTCCTTTGAATCAATATCTAAATGGTTTGTAGGTTCATCCATAAGTAAGAAATTAGAGTCTGATAACATAAGCTCTAATAAAGTAATTCTAGACCTTTCACCCCCACTCAAATCTCCAACAATCTTAAAAATGTCATCTCCGATAAACATAAAACGTGCTAAATACGATCTTACATCATAATGTGTTAAACTAGGATATTTATCCCAAACTTCATCAATTATAGTTTTATCTAAATCTAAATTTTTTTGTTCTTGATCAAAATATTCTGGAAATACACTTTCTCCAAGTCTAACTTCTCCATCATCCGGCTTAAGTTTATGAAGTATCATCTTAAACAATGTCGTTTTACCAGTACCATTTCCACCTATAAGTCCAACTTTTTGACCTCTATAAATGTTAAATGAAATATCTTGATAAAGCATTTTATCATCAAACGACTTTGAAATATTAGAAACACTTAACACATCTTGTCCACTAACCCTTGCAGGTGTAAATTTCAACGCCATTTTATCATCAAAAATTTCCGGTCTATCCATTAATTTCATTTTATCCAATAATTTTTGTCTAGAGCGTGATTGAGAAATACCTCGTTTTCTCATAGATCCACCAAGGTTAGCAAATCTTTCAATTATCTCTTCTTGTCTTTCAATCTCTTTTTGTTGATTTTCATATGCTCTTTGAGCGACTTCTATTTCCTTTTTTCTTCTTTCAATGAAATTTGTATAATTGGTGTTATATATATTTAACTTTCCATTTTCCAGTAAGAATATTCTATTAGCCACTTTATCCAAGAAATATCTATCATGAGATATAAATACCACTAATTTTCTACTTTCTTTGATGATACTCTCAACAAATTCAATAGTCTGCATATCCAAGTGGTTTGTTGGCTCATCCAAAAATAATATATCCGAATCAGATATCAATAATTTTGCAAGCTCTAATCTAGATTTTTCTCCACCACTCAAATTTACAATATCATCATTAAATCTTTCTCTTCCAAATCCCATTCCTATAAGTACAGCTTCAATTTTATTTTCAAAATATGCTCCACCCAATTCAGAATATTGTTCAATAAGCTCGGTATATTTAATTGTATTTTTTTCTAATTCCTCTAAATCATCATGATTTTCTAATTTTTCCTCAAGTTCTTTAAGTCTTCTTTCAATATCATGAATATAATCAAAAACTTCAAGCATCTCTTCATAAATGGTCTTATCGCTATTTAAACTAATATTTTGATGCATATATCCAATTTTGACATTATTTCTTAAATAAACATTTCCTTCAAATTCGTTATCTTTTCCAGTAAGAATGTTAAACAAAGTAGTCTTCCCAGCCCCATTAGGCCCAACAATACCTACCTTATCACCAATATTTAAATTAAAACTTATATCTGAAAAAATTTCCTTAATTCCAAATGATTTAGCCAATTTACTAACTGTAATTTCTGCCATATTTACCTCAGAAATTATTATATCATTTATAAAAGAGCAATACAAAAAATCCACTTACGACACTGGTCCTCGGACCTGAAGTTCCTACGGAGGTGCCTGCGTGGATTTTTTGTATTGATTATTTATATCATTATCAAATAAGTATCACCTATTTTGAAAAATTATGTTTAATACAGCTAAAATTCCGGTAACTAAGATACCTATAATATAAAAATTTAGATATTTTTTCAACGGTGAAAAGTCCTTGTCCTTAAAACCTTTTATTGTTGTAAATAATAACATTACTAACAATATTATAAAAATTATAAGTAGTATCATTGTTATCTTGTTATGCATAAATATATCCATCTAATCTTCCATCTACTACATCTAGACCGTATGCTATAAGTCCACCTATAGAAGTTCCTACTAGCGTTAATGCTATATTTATTACCGCAGATAATGCCGACCCAATTGAAATCCCTACATACTTCATTACAACTGGAGTAACTGTTTTAGCCCATTTTCTACCATTATCCTTTAAATATTTTTTTAATGCATATCCTTGATAAGCTGAAACTCCCACACCGATAACTATTAATGCTACATCTATAGCTTTAGCTATATTCCCTCTATTATTCCACCAATGTTTTCCAAGACTTACTCCCCCATCCAAATATTCCATCTCTTCTTGTTCTATCTCTACATAATTTTGTGGTAATACTAATTCCATATTTTCCTCCTATTTTTATTTTTTTATGAAACTTACCGTTCTTTATGAATATCATAAAATTTGTAACATATGTCTATTTTTTATCTAATCATCTTAATAAGTTTGAAATTTTTATAAAATAATATACTAAATATTATAAAAATAAATGTCAAAAGTACATATTTTAAAATACTATTTGTTTGAACTGACAATAAATTAATATATAAATATGTTAAAAGTATGAATATAGGTAAACAAAATATCAAAAAAAATGGTATATAATGTTTTTTATTTACATATTCTTCAAATTTGTATTCTACATTTTGTATTACTTCTATATTTTTAAAAATTTCAATATTTAGTTTATCTACAAATTTCAAATTATCAAAATTTATGCAAGTTGATTTTATATTATTAAATAAATTTTCATCACTCATTCCTGTTAAAAGAATTAGTAAAAAATTAAAATAATAAAAAATTTTATTTAATATACTCCCTTCATAATATGGCAATATTTCAATAGAAAGTTGAGTTTGATTTTCGATTATAAAATTATTTTTTGATTTTAACTTTTCAAAAAATAGAATTTTTTTATCCGATTTTATTCTTACTAAATTTGGGAAATCTTCCTTATATTCTATAGACAATTTCATATTTTCATCCTAAAAGATCCAACCATTAAGATCTCCATCTAAATAATCAAGTGCATATGCTGCTACTCCTCCAATACTTGTAAAGTTTGAAGCCCCATCAACAATAAGATTTGCTATTCTATTTGCAGAAAATGAAATTGAAAAACCCAAAACTTTTGTTGCTACTGTTTTTACAGCTCCTGCAATTTTAGGTGCAAATTTTTTTATTAAACTTTGTGCAGCTTGTTTTCCTAAAAATTTTATCCCAGCAAGTGGAGCTAATGCAGGTATCGCAAGTAAAGCAATATCAAAACCTGCCGCTGCCAACCATCTTGGTACCCCACCCCCATCTAAATATTCCATCTCTTCTTGTTCTATCTCTACATAATTTTGTGGTAATACTAATTCCATATTTTACTCCTATTTTTATTATTTTTTCTTTAAGTTAAATATAGTGCATTTGAAAATTAATTTATTTCAAATGAAACTTTTTATTTATTTTTTAATAACTCTTTTAACAGCAAAACACTACTACTTATCGAAATACTTAAAAGCATCATAATTATTCGATTTTTATATTCAACATATTGAAAAAATTCTTTTATTTTATTTTGATCCATATTTTCTATAATATTCTTACTGTCCATTTTTGTTGAAAGTATATATGAAAAGATAAATACTACTGCTACAAGTATAAAGTATATAATATATACCTTTTTTATTTTTTTTAGTTTTACCATCTTGCCCCCTTAATATGAATAATAATTAAAAATATTATTCATATAAAATTATAAATAATTCGTTAAATAAAATTTAAAATTTATATATTGATGTTTTAGACTCTTCTAATGCATCCTTTACAATCGAATAATTACTTGCTAAAAATAAATAGATTAGATTATTTGATATAAAAATATATGATATAATTCCTAAAATTGAATAAATTGACCAATAAAAATTAAACTTTATAATATTTATATCTTTTAATTTTAAAATTATAGTCTTAAACTTAATATTAAAATAATAATTAATAATAAAATAAGTTAATATACTTAAGATATTAAATCTTTCAAATAAATTGAGCGATATATTTATAAAAATACTGTATAAGATAAACATACTTAATACCTTATTTCTAAATTCGTCATAATTAGAATAAATTTTTCTATTTATATTATTAAAATTAATTTTCATTTTATTAATATTATTTGATATTAATATTTCTATAATTAAATTTATAAGTAGCAATATAATATTAAAGGAGCTGTTGCAAAATAACTAAAAATGTTATTTTGTAATAGCTTTTACTTTTTAATTGAAATTTCAATATTTTGATATAATATATTTTTAATCTACTTTCTAAAAAATATCCAAATTATTTGATTTTTGGGTACAAAAAACTAAGGTAGCTAATTTTTATTTTTTTTTACTATGCTACTTTTTCTTCAACTGATATATATCTTGTAGGATTAAAATCTTTATTTAGAATTTTATATGTTAATGTATTTAAATTCATTTCTATAGCCATTAAATTCATTTCACTTAAAATGTTTTTAAGACCTTTATGTTTGAATCTACTATATTTTAATCCTTCTTTTAATTTTGAAAATGCTCCTTTAGCTTGAACAGAACGATTAACTCTTTCGTTAATTCCTTCATTTGAAGTTATATTTTCTAATGATTTTAATCTATATTTTTCAAAAATTTCAGTAAACCATATTGATTTAGTTTTTGTACCATTTAAATTCCAATCAAAACATTTATATACTTTAGAAATTGAAATATATCCACTTTTTTTAACTTTTTTTCTATCTTTTATCCTTAGAAAAATTTTCCTTTCCTCAGTTTTATATTGATCTAAATCTTTATCATAAATTAAATTTTCTCTAAATTCTTGTTTCTTCTTATATTTTCTTGTTTTTGATATCTCATAATTACTAGGTTTTATGAATGCTCTTAATTTTTTTTCATCTAAAAACACATAATTTTCTTCACTTTCATAACCAGCATCACATACAATTTTATCCATTTTATTTTTATATATTGGATAAAGTTTATTTATTAAAAGAGGTAATGTATACATATCAGAAGGATGGTGAGAACCATAAATTCCTAAAATGAAGTTTCCACTTGTTGCAAATTGTATATTATATGCCGGTTTTAATTGTCCATTTAACATATGATCATCTTTCATTCTCATAAAAGTTGCATCATGATCGGTTTTTGAATAACTATTTCTTTCTCCCATAATTTTCAAATGCTTATTGTATTCTAAAAATTTAGTTAGATACTGATCAATTAACTCACATTTTTTTTGTGTATCTGTTTTTCTTTTTCCTTTTCCATGTACAATTACTATATTTTCTGATTCAATTTTTTTTGAAATTTTTTTATTCTCATTTTCTAAAAACTTAATTAAAGAGTTTTCTTCGATAGTTTCATCAAGATTGAAATATTTAATTACTTTTTTTATTAACTTATCCTTAAATTTAATAACCGCCTTTTTCCATACAAAAGTGTATTTATTAGCATTTGCTTCAATTTTTGTTCCATCAATGTAAATACTAGAAGCATCTAAAAGGTTATTATCAATTAAAAACTTATTATTTTTTTCTAATATTTTTTCTACAAAAGGTTCTAATTTTTGTCTAAATCTATTGATAGTAGAATGATCCGGAGATTTTTGTCCTTGAAGTAAATACAAAATTCTAAGATCATATTTACACATTTTCTCTATTTCTCTTGATGATTTGATGCCTTCTGAATAACAATAGATTAAAATCTGAAACATTGAAATTGGGTCTATTACTGGTTTTCTCCCTTTTTGAGAGTAAGCATTTTTTATTAAATCTAAGTTTAATTCCTTTACTAAATTTTGCAAAACCATTAATTTAGCGTCATTTTCAACCACAACATCAGTATTAAAATCCATTTTAACTTGAATTTGTCCATGATTTAAATTAAAATTTAAGCATGGTATATTATTTTTACTTTTCATATTAATATTATACCAAAAACAAGCCCTAGATTTTAACATCTAGGGCTTGTTTTATGTTTTTATTAAATTTTTGTAATTTAAAGGCTATTTTTTATTTTGCAACAGCCCCCTTATTTTTTGTCCTCATGTAAATTACTTGGACTATTATTCAATTTATTCTTTTTAGCTTCAAGTACCATTTGAGTACCAGTAGCCATTTTTCATTCTCTTTATATCTTGTAATTAAGCCATTTTATAAAATTTTGCGACTATTCTCATTCACATCTCATTCTAAAAATGCTTCGGTCGCGTTTTTCTTCATTCGATGAGGAAGGGCCAGACATCGACTCACACTTCACTTCGTTCGTGCTTGCCGTGTCATGACGTAAAATTGTGACTTGTCACAATTTTATTCCCATCCTGCGATTATACAAAAAAAACGGAAGATTTAAGTACGTTTTTAGATTTTTTCTGCCATTCCACTTCCGTTTCCAGTTCTAAAAATTAGAGCAATATAATTATTTCTTATAATGATAGGTATATAAATACAAATATTTAATCCAAAAACAGAGTTAGAATTTTGTTACTCTAACTCTGAAATAATTGCTACTTTAATTCTCCATCAACACTATTTGACAAAGAACCCAAACATTTTGTTTTTCAAAATGGTTAATTACTTATTTAATTTTTATGGATTGATTTCCAAGTTTTTCTAAATTCATCAGTATATCCTTCAAGTTCGATTCTTTTAATTTGCATATTCAAATCATCGTCACCAAATATATCTATTGGTTCATTACCAAAATAGTATTTAAATGATGTTTCATTCCCATACGTAGATACACTTTCGTTGTATAAATCTTTACATTTTTTTATAAGTTTTTCAGAAGTATTTGAATCATAGTTAGAATGCAAAGCTAATCTAACTATAGCTTGATTAGCTATCGTAATAATTTTTATACTTTTAAAAAATTTATCATCTTCAGACTTTATACTATCTATAAATTTTTCATACCAAAGCAATAAATTATATGCCTCTTTATAGTTTTTTAATTTTTTTAAGGTTTCTACTACACCATCAATAATTATCATTGTATCTGTTATATTTTTTATATAAGACCTAGACAAATATTCTAAGGCTTCATAGGAGGTATTATTTCTTAAAGATAAATAAACTCCAATTAAAATATCATGCACATTGTCATCATTATTATCTTTTAATAAAGATATAGATTTATCTACCTCGTTTATAGAACTATAAGCATTAGCAAGTTCCACTATGATTTGTTGTTTTGATACCTTAAAATTTTCACTGTAATCCAATAAATATAATGATTTATATAGTAACTCAATTCCTTTTTTTATCTCTTCATTTTGTTCTTCATAAATTCCAAAATAAATGTAAAATAAAGCAGATCTATATATTATTTCTAAATTATTCGGATAATATTTTAGTCCATTTTTAATAATATCCTGTTTATCAATAAAATCTTTATTTTTCAAAGCTTCCTTAATTGTTCTTAAAAAATAATACGTTCCATTTGGTTCTAGTACATATCCAATTAAAAAATCAACAGACACTCCAAATATTTGAGCTAATTTTATTAGATTAGTAATATCCGGAGTAGTTTCTCCAGATTCCCATTTTGATACCGCTCCAGTACTTACATCTGCATACTCTGCAAGTTTTTCCTGACTATATCCTTTTTCTTTCCTTAGATTTCTAATATTTTTATGTATATTTTTTTTCATGATAACTTCCTTTTAATAAAAGTATATCATTTTATTATAATTAAATCATCAAATAAGCTCTCATTTTCTTTGTTTATAGAATGATCTACCATTATCACCCCTCTATCATTTTTATTTAAGAGTTTTTCGTATAAAAATAATTTACTTTCAATATCAATGTTAGAAGTTGCCTCATCTAAAACTATTGTATCTACATCTCTCAATAAATGTCTAGCGAGTATGAACCTTTGTTTTTGGCCACCAGATAAATTTTTGCCTTGATCTGTAATCTTATAATCTAGTTGTCCTGGAAGACCTTTAACAAATTCAACTAATCCCAAAGTTGCTAAAACTTCCCAAATTTGTGAATCATTTACATCCAAGTTAAGTTTAATATTATTTCTTATGGTATCAATAAATAATTTAGGTGATTGCTGCATATATGCGATTTTATTAAATATTTCCTCTTTAGTAATTACAGAAACATTATTGTCATCAATGTTAACAATCCCTGAGTTAACTTTATATAATCCTAATATTAAATGAAGTAGTGTACTTTTACCACTACCATTCGCACCTTTTATAAGAGTTTTATTAAAGTTGTTAATATCTAAATCTGGAAAATTTAACTTTTCACTATTATCGTTATAACTAAAACATAAGTCCTTTGTTTCTATTTTAAATTTATCATTTAATTCTATAAATTTATTCTGGTTTAAAGCACGTTTCTCAATGTTTTCATATTTCTTAAAGAAAACATTTGAACTTTTAATAGAAATTAGACTATTAACTATTCCAGAAATCCCACCCATAAACACCTGTCCTAAGCCAGCCATTGCAAGGATAGAGCCGATTGGAGCTTTTCCAAGGCTTACAAAAATCATTGTTAATCCCAATAAGCATAATTGGGAGAAAGAAGATAACCCAGCTGAATAGACTGCAGTTTTGAGTTGGATTATTAAAAATTGAAAATAATTTAACTCATAGACATTGCTATATTGTTTCAATCTAGCATCAAAATAATCTTCACTATTGCTAACATATAAATCCGGAAATCCTTCAATCAAAGATTTTACTTTAGAAATATATGATTCTTCTTCTTTTGTATGTTTTTCTCCGATTTTTTGAATTGTATTATTCATTAGTTTTGGTAGAAATACCATTGTAATAGATAAAACTGTTGTAGTCACTGAAATCCAAATATTGAAAGTTGCTATAGCTATAAAAGTACCTATTACACTTGTTATTGAATGTATAATATTAAAAACTCCTTCAAAACATCTATTGTCTATCTCTTTAATATCATTAGTAAACCATGCTAAATATGTTCCAGAATCACGTTTAATAAAATTCTCGTAGTCCTGATGTATTATTTTATTTGACAATTCTAACCTAACTTCATTTCGAAGTCTTGATTGTAATTTTGATTGATAATAGTACTTTGTATACAATGATGTTAAGGACATTATATCTATAAATAGGATAACAAATATCACTTTAAATACATCTTTAATAGTAGTATTATCTTTGTCAAATATATTTACCATAAAAGAAAGACTATAACCTGATAATACACTTAATAAAGAATATATTATAATTAGTACTACAACACCTATAAACAACTTTTTGTGCTTATTAATTATTTTATTTATCATTTTGTTCATGAATTAACTCCATTTCTCTATCTAAGAATGGTATAAAATTATATTTTTTTTGCTTTACAAGTCTATCTAGGAACAATGCAATTCCACTAGACCCATAATCAAATGAAAATGAAAGATTTTCTCCATCCCTTGTATATCCTGATATAAATTTATTATTTATATGTAATGAATTACTTATATCATTCGCCATTCTTTTTGCAACATTTAGATATTTAACATCTCCAACTATAAAATAACAATCTAGAAATGTGTTCGCAATACCTGACATCCCTTCAAATAAACCTGTATGAAGTGATAAATTATATATTAAAGAGTCCATTATTGTAATCGCTATCTTCTTATATTCAATATTTTTAGTATACAAATAATATCTTAATAGAACAGATGCAACACCTACACTTCCATTCATAAAATATGGAGAGCTTATATTAGATTGATCTTGTTTTAATAAAATACACCCAAACTTGTCTTCTATCAAATTATTGAGATCGTTCTGTTTTTTATTTTATTATATATTTATGAGTCACATCCTCTGCAGCATATACTTTTTAAACTATTGATTTCAAATCCTGATGGTTTAGTTACCGGTAATTTTTATAAATCTAAAATATTCATTCAACACTCCTTTTATTTTTTTCAAATTAATATTGTTGATAAAGCTAATATAAGCATATCTAAATACTAATTAATACGCAATATAGTGTAGATACAATTATTTTATTTTTTTTATATCTTCACTATATGTAAATATTCTATTTTTTGAAAACATTTATAATATTTTAAGAAAATCTAGAAAATATTCATCCTATAAAAGACAGGTAGGAAAAATATCAGACAACAAAATAAAAAGAAATTTTAAAG
>NZ_JBFNGB010000028.1:0-19600 GCF_046035835.1 Helcococcus bovis | reverse complement strand
ATATAAAATTAAGTTATTTTTAATATCTTAAAAATTAAGTTATTTTTAATATCTTAAAAATTGAGGGATTTGTTCAATTTCAATATGATAATTTTTTGTTGATATGATATAATTTAAAAGATTGGTATAATCAAAATTAATTAAAGGGAGAAAACAATGGTATTAAAAAAGACATTTAAGCGCGGATTTCATATTCATAGTAAAAAAGAATTAAGCCGTGGAAATAAGTACATAGAGATACCTGCACCAGACATGGTGAAAATCCCACTTTTACAACATATTGGTACACCAAGTGAGCCAATAGTTCAGGTGGGGGATTATGTAAAAGTTGGTCAAATGATTGCGAAGAAAGTGGGGGCAATCTCAGCAAACATACACTCAAGTGTATCAGGTAAAGTTGTAAAAATTGAGTATTCAACAGCAACAAGAGGGAATCACGTAAAGTGTATTTTCATTGAAAATGATCACAAGAATGAATTAGGATATGAATTAATGGATAGAGATTATACTAAGTTATCTTCAGATGAAATTGTTAAAATAATTGAAGATGCTGGTATTACAGGATTAGGAGGAGCAAGTTTTCCTACTCATGTAAAATTGAATCCACCAGTTCCGATTGAAGATGTAATCATAAATAGTGCAGAATGTGAGCCTTATTTAACATCAGATGATGTAACTATGAGAAATTTTGCGAAAGATATAGTTACAGGTTTAAAAATTGAAATGCATACGTTAAATGCGAAAAATGGGCATATTTTGATTGAAGATGACAAGCCGGAAGCAATCAACGCTATGCAAGAAGCTGTTAAAGATGAAAATAATATTAGAGTTGTAGTTGCTAAAGCTAAGTATCCTCAAGGGGATGAAAAAAGAGTTATAGATGTTACACTTGGAAAAGTAGTACCTTTTGGTAAACATACATTTGATATTGGGGTAATTGTATCAAATGCTACAACTGCATTGTCTATAAAAAAAGCTGTATGTAACAATATTCCGCTTTATGAAAGAATTGTCACATTTTCAGGGGAATCAATGAAGCAAAAAGTTAATGCATTAGTTAAATTTGGTACTCCAATTTCAAAAGCATTAGAATTTTTAGGTGGAGTAGATGAAAATATTTCCAGATTAGTTTTAGGTGGGCCAATGATGGGATTATCCAAAGATGATATGGAAATTCCATTGGAAAAACCAACAAATGGTATTTTGGCATTATCAAAATCAGAGACAGAATATCCAGAAGAAGAGCCATGTATCAAGTGTTCTTCATGTGTTGAAGTTTGTCCAGTAGGGCTACAACCATTCCTTTTGGCTGAATTAGTTAGAAACAAGGATGCAAGAGGTGCAAGGGATAATAATATTATGAGTTGTATAGAATGTGGTTTATGTTCATATATTTGTCCATCACATATTCCTCTTGTTGAAACCTTCAAAGAAGGTAAACGTTTAGTAAGAGAATTGAAGGATTAGGAGGATATAATGGCACATACATTAAATATTTCAAGTTTTCCTGCTCCACATATTAGAAATAAGAAATCAACACAAATAGTAATGTTAGATGTAATAATAGCTATGTTACCTGCTTTAGCAGCATCAATTTACTATTTCGGATTAAGATCATTATATTTAATTTTAGTTTCTGTGGCAGCATGTGTTTTATCAGAATTAGTTATGCACAAATTGATGCATAAAAAAGTAAGAGTAAGAGATTTATCTGCAGTCGTAACAGGTATATTATTAGCATTCAACTTGCCGGTTACATTTCCGTTTTGGATGACGATAGTAGGTGCAATTTTTTCTATTGTTATAGTTAAAGAATTATTTGGAGGTATTGGTCAAAACTTTATGAATCCAGCATTAGCAGGAAGAGTATTTTTGATGATTACTTGGCCAGCTCAAATGGGTAATTTTACAATGGATGGTCTAGCATCTGCTACTCCTTTAGGTAGAAAACCAGCTGAATTTTTAGACTTATTTTTAGGGAATATTCCAGGTACAATAGGTGAAGTTTCAAAGTTAGCAATATTAATTGGTTTGGTTTATTTAGTTGCAAGAGGTGTAATTAAATTAAGAATGCCACTAACATATTTCTTTGGGTCAGCATTCTTCCTATTTATATTAAAATATGACGTTATGGATACTATCTATCAACTTTTCTCAGGTGGACTAATTTTAGCGGCTGTATTTATGATTACAGATTATTCGTCATCACCAATGTCACCTAAAGGACAATATATTTATGCTTTTGGAGCTGCTTTATTAACTGTGTTAATAAGAATTTATGGGGGCTATCCAGAAGGAGTATCATTTGCAATTTTAGTTATGAATGTATTTGTTCCTTTAATTGATAAATACGTAAAAACAACAGTGTTTGGAGTAAAGGAGGCTAAAAAATGAAAAAAGTAAAATCAATAATTACATTATTATTAGTTTTAATAATTTCGGTAGCTTTTATTTACGGATTGAATAAATTATTTGTAAGTATGAATAGTGATGAAGGAGTTTCTAGTCCTTATGTAGAAGTTTTTGCAGATGGAAAAGAATTTAATGAAATTGAAGTTAAAGATAAAGCTGAAACTATTAATAAGGTTTTAGAAGTAACTGATGGATCTTCTCCTATAGGATATGTATTCGATGCTGTATCAAAAGAAGGATTTGGCGGCGATATACATTTTTTAGTAGGTATTTCAAATGATGGAGTTATTAAAGGATTAAAAGTTTTAGAACAATCAGAAACAGATGGATATGGTGCTTCTGTTGAAACAGAAGAATTTACAAATGGAGTAAAAGATGTAAATGTTTCAACTGGTAAAATATCAGCTGGTGAAGGTGATAAGGAAAACGGTCAAATTACAGCTATTTCTGGGGCGACAATTACCACAAATGCTATGATTAATGAGTTAAAACAGATTGTAAATCAATTGAGTACTTTATCTGATAAGGTAAAACCTATTGCTGAAGAAACTTCATATTATGAAACAAAATATAAAGATCTTTTACCAAATGATTTATCAGACTATACGTTTGAAGAATTTAAAGAAAATGGAAAAGAAAATGATCCAATTTACAATGAATTTGTAAAAAGAATTGTAAAAGTTACATTTGGTGATAAATTTGATTCATATATTTTACAACTGGCTGCAAAAGGATATGGTGGTAAAATAGATTTAATGTTAAGACTTAATGGAGAATACAGAGTATTCGATATACTTGTAGCATCTCATAGTGAAACTGAAGGCTTAGGTGCATATATTGAGGATGAACAATATACAAGCATTTTTAAGGGATTAAATTTAGATAAAAATATATTGGCAAATGCAATAAAATTAAGAAAAAATCCTAAAGGAGAAAAGGATATTTTATTAATTTCTGGAGCTACTGTTACATCAAATGCAATGCAAGATTCACTAAATGCAGCAATTGATGGACTTGTAAAATTTGATAAAGTTAAATCTGATAATTCTAAATTTGAAAAACTAGAATTAAACAAAAAAACTGAAGAAAGCAAACCGAAATATGATCATAAAGAAAAATTTAAGACAATAGATGAATCAAAACCTTTAGATAAAGGAACAAATGAACAAGTTGTCGCTATTTCTCTTGCATATAAAGATGGAAAAGAAGTAGGGAAAATTTTAGATGTTAATACTGACGGTTTTGCTGGAAAAATTGAATTTGGATTATTAGTGGATTTAGAAGGCAAAATTCAAGATTTTATTGTATATTCACATAGTGAAACAGAAGGATATGGTGCTGAAATCGAAAGTGAAGCATTTAAGAAAAATATAATTGGTAAAAATTTACAAGAAATAGATACATTTGCAACTGGTAAAAATATTGATGGAATTTCAGGTGCTACATTTACTACTGAAGGAATGTTAAAAGGTATGAATTCAGCTATAAAAGCATTTAATGACTCAAAAGATGCAAATGTAGTTAATGGTAATTAGGAGGTTGATATGAAAAAATCATATTTAGATAATATAATTATGAATAATCCAGTTTTAGTTCAAAGTCTTGGATTTGTATCAATCCTAGCTTTAAGCAATTCACTTAAGCCAGCAATTATTATGGCATTAGCAGTTACATTTGTGTTAGTTTTATCAAGTTTAGTAGTTTCATTATTGAAATCATTTATAAATGAAGACCATGAAATTTTATTTTTAATGATTATAGTTGCTACTTTTGCTACAATTGCAGAGATGACAATAAAATCTATCTATCCAATAACCTATCAATCAATGGGGATTTTAACCTCTTTAATTGCTGTGAACTCTATAATGTTGAGTAGATTACAAAAGCATGCAATTACTTCAGGTGTTGTAAGTTCTGTAATTGATTCGATTACAACAGGTTTAGGATATACTTTAGTAATAGTTGTATTAGCCGTTATAAGAGAATTGATTGGAAATGGTACAATTTACGGAATTAGAATAATACCTTCTGACTTTACAATTAAAACTTTTAATGAACCAATGATGGCATTTATACTATTAGGTTTATTTATTGCTTTTTCAAATTGGTATACAAGAAGTAGAAAATTAAAGGAGGCAAGAAAATGACATACATTAGTATAATTATCGCTGCAGTTTTGGTTAATAATATGGTACTAACACAAATTTTTGGAGTTAATCCTGCAGTTGCATCATCAAAAGATTTAGAATCAACAATTACAATGGGACTATCTATAACATTTGTTACAGTTATTTCTTCAATAGTTTCTAAAATATTCTATGATTATGTTTTACTTAAATTTAACTTAGAATATTTGAAAATATTATCATTTGTAATAATTGTGGTTCTTGTTATAGAAATATTTTATTCATTAGTAGCTGTTACTTCTAAGAAGGAATATGAAGATATAAAATCTTATTTACCATCAGTTACAGCAAATAGTATGATTTTAGGTGTTGCACTAATTGTAGTATCTAATAATTACAATATTTTAAGCATAATTGCTTATGCTTTTGGAGTTTCACTAGGTTTTGTATTAGTGACATTATTATTAAATGCAATTAACGAAAAATATAAATACGCTAATCTACCAAGACATTTTTTAGAAAAACCTATAACATTGTTTGCCTTAGGATTAATGGCATTAGCTTTTTATGGATTTAAGGGATTAATTTAATAAATAATATTTGGAATGTTGTGTATGCAGCATTCCTTTTTTATTGTAAAATATTTTTGAGGATATTTTTATGAACGAATTAAAAAATAAATTAAGAGAAAAATTATTATTTGAAAGAAAAAATTTATCAAGAGAATACATAGAAAAATCTGATGAATTAATTTATCAAAAATTAATTTCATTAGAGTCATATAAAAATGCAAAAAATATTTTTTGTTATTTAAGTATAGATGGAGAAGTCTCAACAATTAAATTTTTACAAAAAGCTTTAATAGACAATAAGAGAGTATTTGTTCCATTGTGCTTAAAAAAAGGTATTATGGAAGCTAGAGAAATAATGGATTTAAGTGAGTTAAAAGAAGGTAAATTTGGAATATTAGAGCCAATAAAAAATTCTATAAAGATAAATTTTGAAGAAATAGATTTATCAATAATTCCATGTATATCAGCAAATAAAGAAGGATATCGCCTTGGATATGGCGGGGGATATTATGACAGATTTTTTGAAAATAAGTCTATAAAAAATTCTTTTATTTTATGTAGAGAAAAGATGATTTATGATAATATTCCTTTTGAAAAACATGATATTAAATTTGAACATGTTTTGACAGATAAAAATTGAAATGAAATATTTATGCTTAATATGTTATTATTTAATAGAAATATTTAATATTAGTGGTAAAATAATGGCAAAAGCATTGATTTTGATAGATTATTGCAATGATTTTATTGCAGATAATGGAAAACTAACAATTGGAAAGCGTGTACAAGAAATAGAAGGTAGTATAACTGATTTAGCAAAAGAATCATACAAAAGAGGAGATTATGTATTTTCGTTTTTGACGCTCATAAATTAAATGATGAATTTCATCCAGAGAGTAAATTATTTCCACCGTACTATATATTTGGCGCAGACGGTAGAAATACTTATGGAAAATTGGGGTATTTCTTTAATCAAGTGAAAGAAAGTAATAATGTTGTATTTTTAGATAAAACATATTATTCGGCATTTGCATTTACAAAACTTAATCAATTATTAAGTAAAAGATCAATAAACACGACAGTTTTAGCAGGTTTATTGACAGATATTTGTGTATTACATACTGCAATTGATGCTTATGAAAGAGGATATAATATTGAAGTTGTTGAATCTGCAGTAGCAAGTTTAACGGATTTACAAAATGAATTTTTGATTAATCATATGAAAAATGTACTTGGAGCAAGGATAATAAAAAAATAATTATAATAAAATTGTTAAAATAGGTAAAATTATGAATAATTACGGAAAAGTATTTCAAAAAATTAGAAAAGATAAAAATTATACATTAAAGCAAATAGCATCTGATGAAATATCAGTTTCACAAGTTTCAAGGTTTGAAAGAGGAGAAACAGATTTATCAATAGGTAAATTCATTTTTATCCTTAATAAAATTGGTATAACTGTTGATGAATTTATGATATATGCTAGAGATTATGAAAAATATGAAGTAGTTAATATGATGTCCAAGGTTGTAAAATATCATTATGAAAAGAATATAGATGGATTTAATGAATTGATCGTATTAAATGAAAATAAATTAAAGTTAAATCCAGATAATATTTTTTATCCTTTATATATAATTTTATTTAAAGGATTTATATGTAAGATAAATGAAACTAAACTATCAGATGATGATCTTCAAAAAGTTGTAGATCACTTATTTGTAACTGAAAACTGGGGGATATTGGAAATCCAGTTAATTGGAAATTTGTATGAATTTTTTAGTACAAAGCGTATGTTGTATTTCTTTGATGAGATATTTAAAAATTTTGAAAAGTATAAAAAAAGCTCAGTTCATAAACATTTAGTAATGATTACTTCATTAAATATATTCTTAAAATTAATAGAGAGAGATGATATAAAAGAAGCAGAAAAAATTAACGAAAAATTAAAGGAAATTGTCGGTGGAGAAACGAAAGTTTATGAAAGAATGATACTTAAGTATAGTGAAGCATTTTTACTTTATAAAAAAGGAGATAGCGCAGGTGTTGAAATGATGAATAAAATTATAGAAACATTCAAATTACTGAATTGTGATTACCACGCAAAAAATTATCAAGAACATTTTGATAAATTTGTAATAATATAAATTCGCATATATGCGAAATAATTAAACCTCCTAAATAATGTAGATATAATAATCTATATTATTTAGGAGGTTTTTTATGAATAAAACAATCAAAAAACTGCTGTTAAGCAGAGGAATAAACAAAATAGGAAATATATTTTATGATTATGGAAATTCTATATGGTTGGCATCCATGGGTAACATTGGTAAGAAATTTTTGGCGTATTATCAAATGGCAGATACATTGACATCTATTTTATTAAATCCAATAAGTGGTGCATTAGTGGATAGATTTAAGAGACGTAAAATATTGTTATACACTGATTTTATATGCTTTATCTCTTGTCTTTTAGCTTCATTTGTTTCAAATAATAATTTGATGCTATACACGTTAGTAATTGTAAATATAATACTTGCAGTATCCAGTTCATTTTCAAGAATTGCTAATAAATCAATTATTACGGAAGTTGTTGAAAAAGATGAGATTGTAAATTATAACTCAAAGCTTGAAATTACAAATCAGGTAATTAGCGTTTGTTCGCCAATATTTTCATTTATTGTAATACAATTTACAAGTCTTAGAGTAATTTTATTGATTGATGCATTAAGCTTTTTACTATCATTTATATGTATTAAAATGATAAAAATTGAAGAAATTAAATATCAGATAGAATCAAAGAAAGGAACTAGTTTAAAATCTGTTTTAAGCGACATTCTAGACGGAATAATTTTTGTTTATAAAGAAAAGGAAATTTTATTGCTATTAATCTTGGCATCTTTAATTAACTTTATGTTTGCTGGATTTGCATACATTCTTCCTTATTCGGATAAATT
The DNA here is from genome assembly GCF_046035835.1 of Helcococcus bovis. Lineage (NCBI taxonomy): Bacteria > Bacillati > Bacillota > Tissierellia > Tissierellales > Peptoniphilaceae > Helcococcus > Helcococcus bovis. Next base: position 11,530 of record NZ_JBFNGB010000028.1, on the reverse strand, counting down.
ATTTTCAATGAATGGAGCTTTTGCGACAATGCTAAGTTTAGGAGCTTTAGGAAGTATTTTAGCAGCACTAGTTTCATATAAAGTGAAATCAACCATGAGAAATTTACATATTAATTTAATTTTAAGTGGATTGGGAATTTCTGTGATAGGATTGTATAAATTTGTTAATTTACCAATAATTGTATTCTTATTTGGGAATTTTCTTGTAGAATTTTTTATGACAATATTTAATATTCACTATTTAAGTCAAATACAAATAAAAGTGCCGAATGAACTTATGGGAAGAGTATTCTCTTGTGTATTTACAGTAGCAGTTATTTTGATGCCATTAGGTACATTTGTTTTATCAAAAATCCCTGGAAGTATAAATTTAATTACATTCTTTTTATTAGGAATTTTAGTGATGCTAATATCATTTATTTCAATGACGTATTCAAGAGTAAAATTTGGAAAATAGTCTCAAAATGTTATAATATTCTATATATAGAAAAAAGGGGGGATAAAATGGATAGATTATCAATTAGTGAAATTTTCATAAGATTAATTTTATCTATGATATTTTCTGGACTTATTGGTCTTGAAAGGGAGAAAAGCCATAGAAGCGCTGGGCTTAAAACTCATATTTTAGTTGGAATGGGTGCCGCAACAATATCTCTAATTCAAATGAATACAATAGCATTTGTCTCAGGATTAAATAAAGATATTAATGTCAGTATTGATGCTGTTAGACTGATAGCTCAAGTTGTTAGCGGAATAGGTTTTTTAGGAGCTGGTACAATAATAGTTACTAAACGAAGTGTAACAGGTTTAACTACTGCTGCTTCAATATGGTGTGTATCTGCTATAGGACTTGCATTTGGTATGGGATATTACGAAGTAGGTATTTTGAGTGGTTTATTAATATTGGTGGTGTTGATATTTTTTAAGAGAATAATTGTAATCCATGGAACACAAGAATTTACTATTAAATATTTATCGAATAAAAATACTACTGAAGAAATTATTAACGCGATAAAAAGTTTTGACCCAAAATTTGAAATAATAGGGATGAACACATCTACAGAAAATAATAAATTATATACAACTCATGTATATAGAATAAATACAAAAAAGTCAATCTCATTTTCGGACTTAGCATATAAATTATCTAATTTAGAAAATATTGTATGTATTGAATTTGGTGAGTTTGATTAAGACCTAAAAATAGATATTTTAATCCAATCTAAAAAAAATTATTAATTAGAAATGACCTTAAAAAGCTGGATCTAGAGACCAATTTTTTGGAGGTCTTTTTTTGTGACAAAATATAATACAGAATTTAAAAAGTTTGTTGTAACGAATTCATATAATAAAGGAAGATAAGCAAATATATATGTAGTAAATAATTATACGCATTTACGGTAATAAATAAAACTTATAATACTTTTTTGTAATATTTTTTTGCTTATTAATTTATATTTTACAAATGAATAAATTTATTACAATATTTTGGAAATTTCTTACAATAATTGGAAATTTCTTACAATAATTGGAAATTAATTACATATGAACATAACAAATAATTTAACAGAGATATATTTATATTTTTGATCCTTAGAGAGTTTATTCAAATATTAAACCATAATTTGAAATCGATTGACGCACACAAAAAAATAATTTATAATTAAAAAAAAGAAATAATGGAGGTGTTTCCAATGTTTAATATTAATGGAATTTAATATTATTAGAAAACGAAGTTATATATTATAGGAGCAAAAATTATGAGAAAAAAATTAAGATTTTTAATTATATTCTTATAGGAGGTACTAATACATCTTCTAAAGGTCAACATGCATTAGTAATTTTTGGGTATAACAACACCAATAATACATATTCTTTTTGGAATCCATGGTATAATTTTACACAATATATGGATATGGATTCTAAATTGATAAATACAAAAAGTTCTACTGTATACAAATGGAATGCAGGGTATATTAAAAATATAGGTAAAATAAAATGAAAATTAAAAATATATTAATAATGTTTATATTTATGACTATAGTTCTTGTTGGATGTAATAGAAATTATAAATTTGGTATAGATATTAAAGATTATTCTAATATAATATCTATTGAGTCTGAAGGAGCTAGAGTAAAAAAAGATATTTTATCAAAAGACTTTAAGGATAAAGTTCAAAAATTGATAAATAATTTAAATGAGAGCAATTTTAAAAAAGTGAGTTACGAATCATTAAAAGGAAACAGTCCGACTATAATATTTGATAATTTTACTTTTGAAGTTTCAAAAAAGCATATAAGAATTATAAAAGAAGATAATAAATATCAGTATAATTCAAAGGTAAAGGTAGATTCATTAATAGAATTGCAAAATTTGTTAAATGATGAATTGGGAATATAGTAAAATGGTTGAGAGAATTAGAAGTCTGAATTTATGACTTCTAATTCTCAATTTTTTAATAATAAAAATATTTATTTTTAATATAATTTTACTTATTTATTATTCAAATAATAAATAGCAAGCTGAGTTCTATCTCTTAAATTTAATTTATCTAATATCGTAGAAAGATAATTTCTTACAGTTCCCTGACTTAAAAATAATTTATCTGCTATTTCTTTATTATTTAGTCCTTCAGCAACTAATTTGATTATTTCCATTTCTTTTTGATTGATATTTTCAATAGTTACATCAGATTTTTTATGAATTGAAATGCTTTGGACAACTTCACTATCAAATACGATATTTCCACTAAGTACAGTTTCAATACTTGACAATAAAGATGAAAAATTGTCTTTTAGAATGTAACCTTTTACTCCATTTGATATTGCACGGGTTATGTATTTCTCGTCCTTAAATGTGGTCAAAAGTAATATTTTTGCATCAGGATATTTTTTTAAGATTTTTTCACTGGTTTCTATGCCGTTTTGCTCTTTCATTCTTATATCCATAAGGACTAGATCGGGATGTGTATTTTCAAATAAATCAAATCCATCGATGCCGTTATGGGATATACCGGACACCTCGTAACCTTTAGATTCTAAAATAATTTTAAGTGAATCACATATTAATTTGTCATCATCAATAAGTATAATTTTAGTCATGTATGTTCTCCATTAGTATAATATGGATATTAAATCCATTATTGTATGAAATATTTAAATTTCCATTGTAAAAATCAACTATCTCTTTTATTGAAATTAAGCCAATACCTTTTTTTATTTGTGAAATGTCTACAAAATTAATTCCATTGTCTGAAATGTTTATTGAAATATATTTTTGATTATTAATAATGCTAATGCTCATAAAATCAGCATTCGAATATTTCAAGGCGTTTGTGATTGACTCTTTAACAATCGAAATTATATCAAATTTTAAGTTCATATTCAGATTTTCACAGTTTAAAATATTAATTTTATTATTTTCAAATCTGGAATTTTCAAGTAACTCTAAGACTTTTTTCTCTAAATCAATGCTTTGATTTTTCAAGTTGTGAAGTGCTTCTCTGATTTCGTTCATACCTGTTTTAAGATTATTCTGCAATGAGTTTAATTGCTTTGTAACATTTTCATCGGTTGAAATTACTTTAATTGCTTCTATTTGTATTATGCTTGCAGAAACTGTGTGACCAATTGATTCATGTAAAGTTTTTGCGATTCTTTCTCTTTCATGAATGATTGAAAGTTGCTTGTCACGTTCATATTTTTTTAGTAAATTTAGTTTCTCATTCCTTAAAATTATATTTTGTTCTGCGTATTCGTCCCTAGCTTTCATATATTTTGAATATATCTTTTCTAAATTTATATTTTGAATAAATAAATAATACGAAAATCCTATTATTGCATATATTTTGAAATCAAAAAAGCAAATAGGTAACGAAATTAAAAGTAATAATTTATTATTAAATTCTTCAAATAAATTAAAAACTAAAATTGGGGTAAAATACAATGCATTAATATTATAAGTTGAATATATTAGAAATATTGCAAATACAATGATTTTAGCCATTTTGTCATTCAACAATATAATGAAAAAATTTAATGAAAGAGAAATTAATAGTAAAATCATGAATTTATTATCCAATGTAAAAATTTGGAATGTAAATAATATAAAAATTATTGAAATTAATATTAAAAAATTATCGATTAGCTTTTTCATAAAGTCTCCATTACATTTGTCACGTTATTTAATTACATTTTTTACTTATGTAAATGTATCTTATATGTTATTTTATCATTAGGAGGGGAAAAATGATAATAAAAGTTGAAAATTTAGTTAAAAGATATAAAGATCTGGTTGCTTTAGACCATTTTAATTTAGAAGTGAAAGAAGGACAAATACTTGGATTACTTGGGCCAAACGGTTCTGGAAAAACTACTGTAATTAACACTGTTTTAGGATTGTTAAAATATAATAAAGGCGAAATAAAAGTATTTGATGAAAAGTTAAAAGATAATAGTTATGGGATAAAGAGAAAAATTGGTATAGTACCTCAAGAATTAGCTTTTTTAGATGAACTTACTGTTGAAGATAATATTTCATATTTTTGTGGTCTTTACATAAATGATTCAAAAACTATAAAAGAATATGTAAATGAAGCGATTAAATTTGTAGGATTGGAAAAATTTAGAAAATTTTATCCTAAAAAATTATCAGGTGGATTAAAAAGAAGATTGAATATTGCATGTGGAATTTCTCATAAACCTAAGTTGCTATTTTTAGATGAGCCTACAGTTGCAGTAGATGCTCAAAGTAGAAATTTTATATTGGATAATATTAAAAAATTAAATGAAAATGGTGCTACAATAATTTATACCAGTCATTATTTAGAAGAAGTTGATAAAATTTGTGATGAAATTGTAATTATGGATAAAGGTAAATCGATTGTAAAAGGAACAAGTGCTGAATTAAAACACATGATTGCAATTAAAGATAAGGTTACAATTGTTTTTGATAAATATTATGAAAACATTCAAACTGAGTTGGAAAATTTATCTTGGGTAAGTAATGTTGAACAAATTGATGAAAATAAATATCAAATTACATTTTCAAAATTAGAAAATAACTTGGTTAATGTGATTAACTATATTAATGATAAAAAATATGGATATTTAGAGATTTTTAATGAATTACCTTCACTAAATGATGTGTTTCTTGAACTTACAGGTAAGGAGTTGAGAGAATGATGAAAAATTTCATGCATAATTTAAAATATTTAGTAAAATCAGTATTTGTAGATAAGGATGTCCTATTTTGGATAATTCTTTATCCGATAATTTTATCATCATTTTTCTATTTTTCATTAAATAGCATTGGAAAAGAAAGTGCATCAAAAATAAATGTAGGGTTAGATTCTAAAAATGAATATAGCTATATTTTCAAGCAAGTTGATATTTTTAATTTATTAGATATAAAAAAAGGAGAAGAAAATTCTTCGCTAAAAAATAATAAAATAGATGCATTTGTAGATGAAAAACTAAACATTAAAACTAGTTCAAATACTGTAAATTACACGTTTAAGGTCAATGTAGTTGAATCGGTTGTGCGACAAATTAAAGAAATGCAAAACTTAAATATTCCTATTGAAAAATATGACTTCAATGCAAATTATTTTTCAAGTAAGAATGCAGAAGTAAGTCCAATTAAATTTTTTATGTACTCACTTCTTGCAATGTACATGATTTATGGGTATTTTATGACTTGTCAAATTTATTCGTTATATCAAGGAAATTTGTCAGCATTTGGTGCAAGAGTAAGTGTTTCACCTATAAGCAAATATAATAAATTATTTGTACCATTTGTTTTTGGATTTTTAGTAAATATATTTTCTAATATATTGCTAATTCTTGTAATTACTTATATTTACGGCATATCTATTATACAAAACTTACCATATACTGCAATTATTTTAATTTCAGCAAATATTTTAGGCTTATCTTTAGGAGCATTAATTTCTGTTACAAATAAATTAAGCTTAAATGCGAAAACAGGTTTAGGTGTAGGAATTTCTCTATTTTTAGCATTTTTAACAGGTATGATGAATAATCAAATGAAATCAGTAATTGAAGGGGCTGTTCCATTTATATCAAAAATTAATCCAGTTGCATTGGGAATGGATGCACTTTATGGGGTGAATGTATTAAATGATACTAAAATTTTGTATGAAAATGTTGGACTTATGCTTGTTTCATCGTTAGTTATTCTGACAATTTCATTCGTATTTATGAATAGGGGGCGTTATGAAAGTATTTAAGGCGTATTTAAAAGTTGCATTAAAATATAAATTTATATTAATTTCATATATTGCTATATTTACTTTTATGACATTGATATTTTCACAAACTGGTAATGAAGATATAAGTTTAAGCAGGTTGAATATCGGGATAAATGATCTTTCAAATTCACAATCTTCTAAGGATTTCATAAAATATTTATCGATGAAAAATAATGTGAAACTAGATAAATTTGATGAAAACACAGCGAAAAAAGATTTATTTATTAGTAAATATGGTGTAGCTATAATCATAAATCCAGACTTTGAAAAAAATATTTTGGCAAAAAAAGAAGCTATTACTTTTCTATCAAGTCCTAAAAATCATTCTGGAATTTTGATTAAAAATGAAGCAAATAAGTTCATGGTTTATGCAAATGCTTTAGCAGAAAATGATAAACTTAATACTTCTAAAGTATTAGAAATGCTGAATAATACTAATGTTAATATTGAAAATTATGGAGAAAATCAAAATAAGTCAACTGATTTGTGGTTGTCCATTTACTTTAAGATGGCTGCATTTGTGTGTTTTACAGTTGTATTTTCAATGATTTCATTAAGTATGAATTCATTTATTAAAAACAATATTATGCAAAGATTCAAAATTTCTGCAAAAACTGATGCGAGATTTATATTTGAAACATCACTTGGGCAGGTGTTAGTGTCGATAATTGCATTAATACCGATAATATTAATTCCATTTTTATTTATTGGAAAAGAATATTTTGCAAAATGTTTGCCATATATTTTTAACCTGTATTTACTAATATTTCCAGCAATTGGTTTTGCAAACCTTTTGATTTCAATAACAAATAAATTTCAAGTAATAAATGCTATAAATCAAATGATAGGAATGGGATTTGCATTCTTATCAGGCATAATGATTCCAAGAGAATTTTTAAGTTCAGGAATTATTAATTTTTCGAAAATATTTCCATATTATTACTATTTGAACATTATCGATATGATTTATAAAAATAATTTTTCAATATTAAATGCATGGCAAGAAATCTTGATATTGCTATTGTTTGCGATAACTTCAATACTATTTGCTATTTTGATAAGGAAGAAGAAAAATATAATGAAATAATTTTTTATTAATAACTTTAATGATATAATTAAAAAAAACATATAAGGGGTTTTTAATGAAAGAAAATAAAAAATTAAATAGTTTAAGTGTATTTTTATATTCATTTGCATTAGTTTTATTTGAAATATTATTATTGGATTTAGCTGTTACACCTATACCGATTAATTTATATGAAATGAGAGTAACAGTTGGGATCTTATTAATATTTTTAATGATATCAGGAATTACAGTATTTTATATGTCGGATAAACTTAAAAATTTAAAAGAAAAAATATTTGATAATAAACTTAATAAAATTGCTCTTGTTATGGGAGTATTAGCTTTAGTTATAGTTTTTATGACAAAATTAAATTATTATTTATTTAGTTTATCAATTTTTACAGTTATATTATTAATATTTATAATTTTTATAATTGGGTGGTTAATAGAAAAGTACTATAAAAAATAAAGTGATTTATATTAAAAAATTTAAAAGTGGCTGTTGCAAATAACTAAAAAATTTGTTTTGCATTAGCCTCTTTTATTTTAAAATTTTTATTTATTAAACACAAATTATTGTATTTAAAATAAAATTGTAGTACTATATATAGTGTAAAGGTTGAAAAGGAGGGTGTTTTGGAAGTAATAAAAAGAAATGGATTAATTGATAAATTTGATAAAGAAAAAATCATAATCGCTATTGAAAAAGCAATGAATTCATTTACTGGAATTTTTGAAGAAGGTCTTGCATTGAAGATTGCAAATGAAATTGAAGAAATTGCGATGAAGATGGGAAAACCAATTACGATTCATAGTATAGAAGATGAAGTGTATTATAGACTAATAAAATATGGAAATATTGCAACTGCAAAGGCATATGAAAGCTATAGATCAGTTCAAGAATTTAAGCGTAAAATGAATACGATTGATAATGATGTAATGGGGATTTTGAATAAATCAAATGATGAAGTCATTAATGAAAATTCAAATAAAGATGCAAAAATTGTAAGTACTCAAAGAGACTTAATTGCTGGGGAAGTTTCTAAGGATATTGCTAGACGAAAGCTAATTCCAGCAGACATATTACTTGCTCACGATACGGGGGCAATTCATTTCCATGATATGGACTACATAATGCAACCAATGTTTAATTGTTGCTTAATAAATTTAAAAGATATGCTTACAAATGGTACGGTTGTAAATGGTAAGAAAATCGATTCCCCAAAAAGTTTCCAAGTTGCATGTACAGTTACAACTCAAATCATAGCACAAGTTGCAAGTGGTCAGTATGGTGGGCAAAGTATAAATGGAATAGACACAATTCTTGCTCCATTCGTAAGAAAATCATACAACAAATATTTAGAATTAGTAAAAGAAGAGCAACAAGAAATTTATGGTATCGAATTTGATATAGAAAAAGCTAAAAAAGTTGCTTGGAAAAGAACTAAAAAAGAAGTCAAAGATGGTATTCAGACGATTCAATATCAGATAAATACCCTTATGACGACCAATGGACAGGCTCCATTCGTAACATTATTTATGCATTTTTTACCAGGGTATGAATTTGAAAAAGAAGCAGCATTAATACAAGAGGAAATAATTAGTCAAAGATTGCAAGGAATAAAAAATGAAGCTGATGTTTATGTCACTCCAGCATTTCCAAAGTTAATCTATGTACTAGATGAACACAATGTTCATGAAGACTCGAAGTATTATTATTTAACAAAATTAGCGGCAAAATGTACCGCAAAAAGAATGTATCCTGATTATGTATCTGCTAAAAAAATGAAAGAATTATATGAGGGAAATGTGTTCGGACCAATGGGATGTAGATCATTCTTAAGTCCATGGAAAGATAAATACGGAAATTACCAATTTGATGGAAGATTTAATATGGGAGTTGTAAGTTTAAATTTACCTCAAATAGCTATTTTATCAAATCATAGTGAAGATAAATTTTTTGAAATTTTAGAAAAAAGATTAGAACTTGCAAAAAGAGCATTGCTTTTAAGATATGAATTATTAAAAGGAGCAACATCTGATGTTTCCCCAATACATTGGCAATATGGTGCAATTGCAAGACTTGAAAAAGGTGAAAAAATTGATTCATATTTAGAGAATGGATATGCAACAATTTCCTTAGGATATATTGGTGTATATGAAGCAACTAAGTTAATTACTGGGACATCTCATACAAAAGAAGGAAAAGATTTTGCACTTAAAGTTGTAACAAAATTAAGAGAAGCATGTGACAAATGGAAAAAAGAAACTAAACTTGGCTTTGCATTGTATGGGACACCGGCAGAAAGTTTAACTAATAGATTTTGTAAAATTGATAGAGCAAGATTCGGAATCATTGAAGATGTTACTGAAAAAGGTTATTACATTAATTCTTATCATGTTGATGTCAGAGAACATATTTCTGTATTTGATAAATTTGAATTTGAATCACAATTCCAAAAACTTTCAACTGGTGGTATGATTTCATATGCAGAAATTCCAAATATGACAAATAATATTGAAGCAGTTGAAACTTTGGTTAGATTTATCTATGACCACATTATGTACGCTGAATTTAACACAAAATCAGATTATTGCCATGAATGTGGATTTGATGGAGAAATAGTTGTAAACAATGATGGCGAATGGGAATGCCCAAATTGTGGAAATAAAAATAAGGATAAATTGACAGTAATAAGAAGAACATGTGGATATCTTGGTGAAAATTTTTGGAATGAAGGTAGAACAAAAGAGATAAATTCAAGGGTGCTACATATATGATAAAGTATGGAAATTACGGACAAATTAGAAAGTATGATGTAGCAAATGGTTTTGGAATACGAGTTACAATTTTCTGTACAGGCTGTACTCATAAATGTCCAGGATGTTTTAATGAACTTTATCAAGACCCAAATTATGGAAATAAATGGACTGAAAAGGAAACAGATCTTGTATTAGAATATATGAAAGATCCTGCAGTAAAAGGATTAACACTTTTAGGAGGTGAGCCATTTCAAAATACATGGCTTACAGAAATAATTAGACGAGTAAAAAAAGAAACCGGAAAACATATTTGGGCATATTCTGGATATATTTATGAAAAATTAATAGAAGATCCAGACAGATTAGAAATGTTGAAAGAATGTGATATTCTTGTCGATGGTCCATTCAAACAAGAATTTAGAGATTTAAGATTAAAGTTCAGAGGTTCATCAAATCAACGTGTTATAGACGTTCAAGAAACATTGAAAACGGGTAAAGTTAAGGTTTTAGATATAGATTAAAAATTACAATTATTATTTGAAATGGATAAAAATCAGTATAATATAGGAAAAAATTTTATTGAAAATAATTAGATAAAAAACTAATAATATTAAACTTGTAATATTGAAAATAAAATGTTAATATTTCGTTGAACATTTTATAAAAATATTGGAGGAAAAATGAATAGAAAATTTGAGAAAAAACCAAAATATGGTATGAGAAAATTGAGTGTGGGTTTATGCTCGGTTATACTAGGTTTTGGTATGTTTATGAATATAGGAGTTTTAAGGCCATCAAACTCTCAAAATACAGTTTATGCAAGTGATTCGTTAGCGGGGGGTGCAATATCTAATAATTCTCTAGGAGCTGAAAAAATTGAAGTTTATAATTACGGTGATATAATTGTTGTAACTAATTTAAAAGACGGACAAAAGATAAATTATACTATAGAATATGAATATGAAAGAAGCTCTTATGGAAATACTGGATATATTGAAATAAAAAATGGAAAAATATTAGGGACAGATGGTAATTTTACAAGGTCCGTAATTAAATATAATAAAAGGACAGAGGATAAAATAAGATTAAGATATACTAAAGATATTAAAACGTTAGTATTATATGATATTAGTAAGGCAAAGGGATTAGAAAATATTACTTTATCATTACCAGGTGGAGAAATTAGAAAATTTTCGTCAACTTTATTTAAAAGTATAGAATCAACACCTATGCCAAAAAAACCTAATCAGGAATCAGCACCGACAACACCGAAGGAGCCAGCACCGACAACACCGAAGGAGCCAGCACCGACAACACCGAAGGAGCCAGCACCAACAACACCGAAGGAGCCAGCACCAACAACACCGAAGGAGCCAGCATCGACAACACCGAAGGAGCCAGCACCAACAACACCGAAGGAGCCAGCACCG
>NZ_JBFNGB010000027.1:0-20301 GCF_046035835.1 Helcococcus bovis | reverse complement strand
ATTTTACTTCTCTCTTTGATATACTTTATTTCTTTTTGAACAAAAGTTATACTATTTTTTATAAACCTAATTCATTATGAAAATATTTCAATGTACTATATCCATATTTTCTAAAAAAACTTTCTTTACTAATAAATTTTAATCCTTTAACATGGTTGCAATAATTAGTAACGTATGTAATGACTTGTTTTATAATTATATTTGATTTTTTTGTTAATTCTTTAAATTCGTTAGAATCAACTATTGCTAATGAACCAATATAGTTTTTGTTTTTTATTATAGCTAATTTAGAATAATCTAAACCTGAATTTTCTCCATGAGAATTAGTGCTAAAAATATACCCATTTGAATGTTTTATATTTGTTCTAAATGGTATTGCTATCATAATTTCATTAGAATATTTTAATAAAAAACACTATAAGGTCTCTCTTTTTTTCTTAATATTTCTGGAAAAAAATCAGAATTATAATGTTTATAGAATTCAGTTGATAATTCATATATATTATATGTGTAATTCATTATTACCTCTTTAATGAAAAAAGGAGAGAATTATCTCCCCTTTTTTTCTTCTATCGGTTAGTGTTTTATTTTATCGACCTGTCAGAACCGTCACAGGTCTTCTTCTATCGGTTAGTGTTTTATTTTACCGACCTGTCAGAACCGTCACAGGTCTTCTTCTCACATATATTATATAATATATAGTGTATTAATGTCAACTATCTATACTCCCAGTGACCTTTTTCTTTTACACCTTCTTTGACTAAAACTTTTTTACAGGATTTTTCTTCTGGATGCTTAATAGTTTTGTATTTTTTATTTGTAATAATTACTTCATCTTCGGCTGTTCCCCAGTTGCCTAAATAGCCTTTTTTTCCTAACTCTTCTTTTCTATTTTCAGCTTCTTTTGATGAATAAAAGTATTCTGTACCTAAATCAGTTTTTACAAACCATCTAGGTTTTATTATTTGATCAAAATCAATTAATTCATCAGTTGTTTCCGTCCATGCTTCTTTTACAACAACGCATTTGTTTTCATAAACTGCGTCTTGTGCCTCAACGTCAACCACCCATGCTTTTTCTTTTTGTTTTGTTTTTTGTGGTTTTGATGTTTCTTTTTGTGTAACTTTAGGTTCTTCCTTTTTTGTTATTTTAATGTTTTCTTTTTGTGTTTCTGATTTTTGTGCTAACTCTTTTTCATCTTTTACAAGATTTTTACTTTCATTGGATTTCTTTTCTTCTTTTTTTGCTATCTCTTTTATTTTTTTAGTATCTTTTATAGCTTTTACTTCTTTTTCTATTTTTTCAACTATTTCTTTTTTATATCTTAAATTCCATAAGCTTCTTAAAAATTCAACACTTTCTTTTTGTTTTGTAAATGGTATCTTGAATGTATCTAAAACTTTTAGTGTTTTAATTTTATCCTTGTCATTTTTAATATCAGCTAAAATATATTCTTTTTTATCCTTTTTAATAACCTTAAAATTACTTAATAATGGTGCGTTTTTTATTTCTTTTATAGTTTCTAGCTTTATCTCTTTTTTTGTTTCCTTAACTGTTTCTTTTGGTTTAGTTGTACATGCTGTAAGTAAAAGTGTTAAAGCTATTAATAATACTAAATTTTTTCTCATTTTTTTTCTCCTGTATTGTTATCTTGTTTTTTTAATAAATTTATATATTTGCTAATACAATTGAACCACCAAATAAGACTATTAACGCTGCTTGCAAAATAGGATTGTTGATTAATATTATTGTTATAAATATAAAAAATATCACAAATATTAAAGTAAAAATATTAATTAGTAACTTTTCTTCTGTAATATCATTTTTAAAATCTTTTATAAATTCTTTTATAAAATAATAAACTATAACAATTCCAATAATAACTAAAAATATAGCAAATATTAAATAACTCCACGCTTTACCTGAATTGTAAAACATAATTTCTATAGCTGACTTATTAACTAATTCTTTATTAAAGTTATTTAGATTTATTTCATAAATAATAGAGATTATAGAATATAATAATGTTATTGTTATTTTAATAATTTTATTATTTTCTATCATCTTTTGCCTCTTTACTTTCTTTTTCTTTTTCTTTCATATAATCTCTTAATGCTTTTATTTTAATTATTCTTTCTTTACTTTCTCTCCTTATCAAAGCAAATATTATTATTAATATAATAATTATTGTTATCGTTAACGATAATACTCCTTGAAATATAATTATTGTTGCCTCTGGATTTTTAGCGTAATTAGTTTTAAATAAATTTTGTATATAAGTAAATATATATGTGAAAAATGCTAAAATACTTGCAACTAAAATACCATTTATTATATATGTTAAGGTTTTATTTTTCTCTTGTGCCTCATAATTAAACAACTCTTCTTTTAGTTGAATAGGAGTTTTAGAATCCCATTCTTTATAATATTTTTCTAATTTCGTTTTTTTAGAACTTAGGAGAATTTTTTTTATTATATTACTTATTTTATTTCTCATTTGGTTTCTCCTTTTGATTTTTTTACTTCTGTTCATTTTGAACAAAATCTCTAATATATCTTTCTTGATTGTCTTTTATAAATTCATATGCTTCTGTAATTTCAATAAATTTTTTTTGTGAATTTTTATTTTTATTTTGATCCGGGTGATATACTTTTGATAATTGCATATACTTTCTTTTTAACTCTGTTTCTTCACAATCAACATCTACTCCTAATATTTCGCAACAGTTTATATATTTTTCTTCAAATGAATTATTTTTTGATTGTTCAGTATCTTTTGATGAATTTGAGTTATTTGCTTTTTTATATGTCTTTTTTCTATCTGTGTATCTACCAGACAACACTTTTACAAAATTATCTTCTTCTAAAAACCATTCAAACGTAATTATAAAATTTGTTTTATAGCCTTTTAAGAAACTTGATTTATTTATTTTTCTTATTGCTTCAATTAGATTTTCCTTTCCAAATTTATTTTCTAATTTACTTAATTTGTAATGTGTATTTGTACCTGATTCTATAATTACTATTTTAGGTATATCTTCAATGTTATTCCACTCATGCATATATTCCATTATATTTGGAAGATTAGTTTTTTCATAAGTATTTTCTTGAGATGATTTTTTATTTATGAATTTATTATATAAGTTTAATTCATAAAATTCAAATAATCCAAAAAACCATAAATCATCATCTTTATCAAAAATATCATCAAAAATTCTTTCAGCTAATCCCACAATTACCTTAGATCTAATTAAATATAGTATTATACCAGATATGATTACTGCAAGAATAAATACTATCCAGTTTAATCTATCCTTAGGTTTGTATGAATCATATACTAAATAAGATGTTAATCCAAATACTATAAAACTTGTGTATATTAAATATAATATTTTACATTTTCTTTTTATTAAAAATAATATAAGTAAATAAAGAACAATTAAAATTAAATATACACCCATTTGAATTATCGTTGGTGCTTGAATGTATTGTGCTATAAAATTTTGATTATATGTGATAAACATAGTTATTTCAAAAAATGTAATAAAAGCACTAAATAAAATTATAAAAATTATACCCAATGTGATTATAAGACTTATCATAAATATTACCCTCTTATTTTGTTCATTTTGAACAAATTTATTATATAATAATATTTTAACATAATTATCTTTCAATTTCAGATAATTCTTTTACATTTACTTTATTTTTTATACTCAAATCTTTCATATCTGAAACTTCATGTCTATTAGGATCAATATCAGCTCTATCTACAACTCCATCATTATCAATATCTTTATCTTTTTCAAAATCATCTCCTTTGTTTGATCTTTGATATTTTGATTTTTCTTTTTCCTTTTTCTTGTATTCTCCCCTGTTTCCAGTCCTTTCTTTTTCTTTCTCTTTTTCTCTTTCGGCTTTTTGGTTTTTTCTAAATTCTTTGAAATCTCTAGCTTTATCTTTTTGCTTTTGAATTCTTTCAAATTCTTTTTGATATATTTTTGTAAAGTGATCAATTTTTTCTGGACTTCCACCTGCGATTAATACTGTAACTTTTTCTTCAACTTTATCATATTTAGTTGTTATTTTCATATTAAATTTTTTTGCTAATTTGTTCATCAGTTTATGATCATAGTCATTTGTATATGTAAGTTCTTGATAATTACTTAATTTTTTTGTAAATTCTTTCCAACTAATAGTACCTCTTTTTTTCATAAACTCATTTTCTTTTGCTTTATTTTTCCAATATTTTTTTTGCCTTCTATTTGAAGGAAAATTTTTAAGTATTTTAATAATACTAAAAGCTTTCAATGCCCCTTTCCATGTTATTGATATTACTTCTTTAGCATTTTGATTGTCGTTTCTCATATTTTACCTTCTTTACTTTTACTTCTTTCAGATCAAATGTCTTATTATATTTAGATTTAATAGTTATAAAGTGTCTATTTTTAAATACTTGTTCTACATTTTTTTCTAATAATTGATTATTGTATTTATCATAAATATTTACATATTTATTTTTTTTCATAAATGAACCTCTAATTTTTTATTACTTTCCTGATTGGTATACGTTGTTTAAGTTTCTTTTCAATATATGCTAAACGCTCTTCCTTAGTCATTCTGTTGTCTTTTACAGCTAAAGAATTAGGGCTAGGTTTTTCCTCATTATTGTTTTGTTTTTTATATTTTATTCTTTCATTTTTTGTATTATTCATATATTCTTTTGATTGTAAATAATCAAGAAGTGTGGCCAATAAATACTTATCGATACTTTTGATTTTTTCAGCACTTAATAATCTAGTGCTTATATTTTTAATATCTTCTAAATTTAATTTTTCTATATATTTTTCAATGTTTTCATATTTCAGACCTTTTAGGGTTATACCTTTATTATTAATTCTTTTTAGATATTTTATTATTTGTAAAATATCATTTTTTTCTTTTTCATCTGATATATCTTCTAAATTAAATTTATCAAATATATCTTTCTGTCCTTCTTTTATTTCTTTTTCTTTATTGAAGGAAGGATAATTATATATATTATTAGTCTGATTAATATTAGTCTTACTAGGGTGAAAATTTTTCACTTTAAGAGGTGAAATTTTTTCACCATCAATATATGGTGGTGAAATTTTTTCACTATCAATATACGGTGGTGAATTTTTTTCACTATCAATATATAGTGGTGAAATTTTTTCACTATTACACTCGTTATAATTTTCTTGTGTTTCATTTATAAAATTGTCTAATTCATCAATATTATCCATTTCATTCTTAACAATTAATTCATTTAAAAATTTGTCTGTTGGTTCTAATAGATAAATTCTCGATGGTAAATTAAATTGATGTATTGTGATCAATAATCCTAATTCTTCTAATTCTTTAATCGAACTAATTACTGTTCTATCACTTATACCTATTTTTTTTGCTAAGGTTTTTCTTGTAAAATAACAAAATATATTTTCATCTTTATCAATCCATTTATTTTTTAAGCTTAATTTATATCTATCTAAAATATACATATACACAAGTTTTGTATTTGAACTAACATGTAGATATTGTAACCAATTAGGGAACTTTATAAAATTATTTCTTGCAAATTCAATCTTGCTATATTTTTTGAATTTTTCCATTTCTTACCTTTCTTTGTTTCTATATTTTGTTCATTTTGAACAAAATTAATTTTCTAATAATTCATGTATATATTCTTCGATTTCCTTTTTTGTTTTATTTTCAAATTTTTTTATCTCATAGTCGCTTAATTTAATTTTTATATAAACATCTTTTTTATCTTTATAAAAATTTTTTTCAAAATCTTTATCATTAAATAAATCTTCTGTTATGATTTTTTCAATATCTTTTTTTGTAAACTTAATTTTTTTTAATTCATATTTTTTAAGAATATATTTTTGCTTATCTTTATCTAAATTTGCTAATAATAAGGCTAAATCAATGTTTATATTATTTTCATTGACTATTATTTGAAATTCCTCTATTAAGTCATTTAATTTCATTAATCTATATACTTTAATAGATGATATATTGTATTCCTTGGCTAATCTTTGTCTTGTATTTTTTGTTTCTTCTTCAAATTTTATTTTTTTGTACTTGTCGTTTTTGTATTTTAATGTTTTTGCTTGTTCCATTAATTCCATTTCTAAAAATGATCTTAATGTAACATTTGTTTCTATAACATAAGCGTATTTTTCCTGTTCACTTAAATCCAACTTAACAATACAAGGTACAGTTTCATAATTTAACTCTTTAGCTACTAAATATCTATGTCTACCTGATAATATTATGAACTTATTATTTTCTATAGAGTTGGTAACAATAAGGGGGTTTATAATCCCATATTCTGATACACTGTCTAATAACTCCTTAAATTTTTCTGTCTTGTCATAAATCTTAAAAGGTTGATCTTCAAAAAACTCTAAATCATCTAATTGGATATTTTGTACTTCTTCAATTTGTTCATCTGATAAATAATTTACTAAATTGTTATTTAATTTCATCTATTACCTCTTTTGCTAATTGTTCATATGCTTTACTTATTTCAGATTTTTATTGATATTCTCCAATCGCTTTGTTATGATAATTTGCTTCCCCAATTTTGACTGTTTTTTTTATTTTTGTTTTAAATATTTTCGTATTCTTAAATATTTCTTTAAGTTGTAATTCTACTGCTTTTGATAAGTTTAATCTTTCATCATACATCGTTACAACAACACCCAAAATTTCAAGTTTATAGTTTAATCTTTTTTTAATTTTACTTACAGTTTTTAAAAAATCATTTAATCCCATTAGAGCAAATAATTCTAAATTTACTGGAATTATAATATAATCGCTTGAAACCAGTGCATTTATAGTCAAGCTTGATAAAGATGGTGCTGTATCTATTAAAATATAATCATAACTATCTTTTTTTGAGTATAGAATTTTTAAAATCAATATCCTCATCGTTCATCATTTTAATAAATAAGTTAGGTAATGATTTCTTTAAGTTGTAAGGGTTAAGAATACCACATACATTTGTTAAATTTGATTGGCTATCTAAATCAACGATTAAAACCTTATTATTTTTTTGAACTAGACTGTATGCTAAATTCATAATTGTAGTTGTTTTACCTACTCCACCTTTTTGATTAGCAATAGAAATTACTTTTGTCATTTTTTACTCCTTTATTTTTAATAATTACATTAAGTGTTCTAGAGAACACATATTTGAAAGGTAAGAAAAAAAGTTGTGTGTTCTCATAAAAGAACACTTAATGTAATTATTAGTTTTTCAACCACTTCAACTCTTATAATGCTTCTGCATATAAGACATTGGATTTTACCACTGCGAGGATCTCCCCCAGACGTCCATTTTCAGCTTAATAATTTCAATGCTATATTAGATTATTAAGGTTACTCATGTTACACGTAAGTATCATTATTTTTGTATTGCAATAGTTTATTAAATTTTTACTAAAAATATTTTTTATATAGCTTAAAATATTTATGAAATATCTAAAAATTTAGATACTTTAGAAATACCTTAAATTATGAATAATATACAAAAAAAAACGCATAAGAACAGTTTAGTTCTTACACGTTTTTGTGAATTATTTTTATTAAGTTAATTTCATATTTTAAATATCCATTGTTAATTAATTATCGTTTTTTTTAGTATTTTGTGACAAAATTAAAATACAATCTAAACAATTAAAAATATCAATATTAATCCCTATTATCAAATTTATTCCATAAATATTATAATAAAAATATAAATTATAATGACGACTAGATAAAAATAATTTATTACTTCTTTTCAAGACCTAAAAAATAGATATCATTTTTATTAAAAATAACTACATGAATGTTATTTTTAACTTTGTTTTTTTCTTCATCAGATGAATGTTCATGTCTAATACATACATTTATAAATTTATTTTTTACCTCATCTATAAGTTTATGTTTTTCTTCATCATTTTTGTATGTTTCAAACTTATAAATAATTAGTTCTGCATCTCTTTCTTTTATTTCATTATATATTGCATCCATCCACCATGAATCAGATTGACCTAAAGACATTCCAAATATAATAAATAAATTAGCTTTTTCTATAAACGATTTATACTTAGCTTCATATTGTGACCAATATCCTTTTACAAATCTTTTCTACGTACTAGTACCTCCTTTATTATATTCTTTTAAATCAATTCCAAATAATATCGATCTAGGAACATCTTGAAGACCATGTGGATGAATTATATCTGAGATAATATATGTTGAATAATCGGTTTCAGTATTAGAATTCTCTAATTTAAATTTAAAATGAAAATTTGTATCTCTCGTTTTATATATATGAGGGTCAAATTGTAATTTATCAAGATAAATATAGTTATCTAATAGTGAAGTATAATTAAAGTTCACAAACACAAAATTAAACAAATTATAATGATATAAATTTTCTTTAAATTTCAAATCTTCTAAATTAGAATAATCTAAATCCTTTAAAAACTCTCCTAATGATTGAATAGATAATTCATTATTTATTACTTCTTCATTTAACTTTAATAATATATCCGAATCTACTAAATCATTAAGAAATATTGTAAAATACTTTTGAAATTCATCAATAGATTTTTCTAAATTTTCATGATTTATATTTTTATCCTCATAAATATTTTTTATTATATCTTCAAAATCACTCCAATTTTCCTTCCCCTCTTCTTTAGATTCTGTCATTTTTTGATATAAAATATTATTATGATTTGTAAGATTAAAATAGGTTATATAATCATAAAAATCTGTATAGCTTGTAGTTTTACCAGCCATTTTTCCTTTCTTAAATTTTCTTAAAACAGAAATATCAAATCCATTACCAACTAGAGCAAGTACATTCCATTGATTATTTAATAGCTGAAATGTATTTTTGTCAAATTTTTTAAACATAAATACAAGTTTCCTTTCTTTACCTTTTTATTTGAGTATATTATGCAATTACGAAATTTTTAGTCTTAATCCAATTTAATTTTTTTAGTTATTATATCTAGAATTAGCTTAATAATTTAAAAACAGCCCCAGAAACAATAGCAATTATTAATCCTGCTAAAGCGTTTCCTAATGCAACTGCTATAAATGATTTTTTCTTATCCATATTTAATAAATGTGATAATAAACTACCTGTCCATACACCTGTACCTGGTAATGGAATTCCAACAAATAATAGCAATCCCCAATAACCATATTTTTCAATTTTGTATTTATTTTTAAGCGTTTTTTCATTTATCTTATTTATAAGTTTATCCATAAATTTTATATTTCTAAGTAATTTAAACACATGTCCTATTAGTAATATTATAAAAAATGCTGGTATTGTACTTCCTATATAACTTATTATTACTGACTTCATGAATGGCATGCCTAATCCTATTCCTAAAGGTATTGCTCCTCTTAATTCAACTATTGGTATCATTGAGATAATTGCAATAGAAAACTCTGAAGAAATATTTGTTTTTAAGAAATTTATTATTTGATTTATAATTGATGTCATATGTTCTCCTGTTTATTAATATACTATATATTATAACATATGATATAATATAAATACACAAGGAGAATATATGTATAATGATGATGTACCTGTTTTCGTAACAGATTTTATTAATTATTTAAAAACGATTAAAGGACTATCCCCTAACACTGTACATGAATATTTTTATGATATTAGATTATATTTAAAATTCATGACTTATAGGCTTAGATTGTTAGATTTTGAAAAAGACACTAAAATTGAAGATATTGATATAAGTAGATTAAGAGAGGTTTATCTAAAAGGTATAACAATTATAGATTTACATAGTTATATATCATATAGGGATAATGAACGTGACAATAGCTCAACAACAAGAGCTAGAAAAATTTCAAGTTTACGTACTTTTTATAAATATCTAACTCAAGTATCAAAAACTCTTGATGAAAATCCAACTTTAGAATTAGAAACACCAAAAATGAAAAAGAGAAATCCTGTGTATTTAACACTTGATGAATCTAAAGTTTTATTGAATTCAATTGCTCAAGAAAAAAATTTATTTATGAGATTAAGAGATTTTGCCATTGTTTTAGTATTTTTAACAACTGGTTTAAGATTATCTGAATTATCAAGTATGAATGTTAATAGCATAAAAGGCACAGAGTTTTCTGTTATTGGTAAAGGTAATAAAGAACGTCATGTTTATATGACTAAAGCATGTAAATATGCAATCGATAGTTATTTAAAAGTTAGACCTGATATAGAAGATGAAACTGCCCTATTTTTAAGTAATCGTAAAACTAGAATGAGTAATAGAGCTATACAACATATGATAGAAAAACATTTAAAAATTGCTGGTTTTGACACAACTAGATATTCAACACACAAGTTGAGACATACTGCTGCTACACTTATGTATCGTGAAGGAGTTGATATAAGAACTTTACAAAAAGTATTAGGACATACATCAATAGCTACCACACAGATATACACCCATGTGGCAGATGATAATGTAAAAAGAGCAATAGATGTCAATCCATTAAACAATATAAAAATTGATGAGAATTAAATGTGTTCTCTAAATAAAGAAATAACTTTACCGAGTATTTGTAAGTTGTCAGGTATAATTGGTTCCATTGTAGAATTTTCTGGAATCAACATTACCTGATTATTTTTTTTATATAATCTCTTACATGTAGCAGAATCATCAATTAATGCAACGATTATATCACCATGATCACCATAATTTGTCTTTTTAACTAAAATTTTATCTCCATCGAGAATCCCTGCTTCGATCATTGAATCACCTTTTATTTCAAGCATAAACAATTCTCCAAATTTAGAATAGTAATCAGGTATTGGAAAAAATGAATCTACATCTTCTACTGCAAGAATTGGTGTGCCAGCAGCAACTTGCCCTAATAATGGTACATCAATAGTTTCTTCTTTATGAGTACTTTCCCCATTTACATCTTTTAATATCTCAATTGATCTACTAGTTTGATTATTCTTTTTTATATATCCTAAGTCATTTAATTTATTGAGATCACTGTTTACTGTAGAAGTTGATTTAATCCCCACTTTTGCTTGTATTTCTCTAACTGATGGTGGAAATTGATTTGTAGAAATAAATTCAATTAAAAAATTTAATACTTTAATTTGTCTGTCGTTTAACATAAATACTCCTTTTATATTTTATTTTATTATACCAGAAAATAATAAATAAAACAAATGTTCGGAAAAATTTGACAATGAACATTTGTTCTGTTATTCTAAATATAGAACAAATGTTTGCGAGGTGAATTATGAAATACAAAATTAAAAATAGAAAAAAATTTAATAGATTCTTAGTTTTATTATTTATGGTAACTGTACTTTTTACATATATGTTTACATTACTTAATACACAAGTTATTGTAGAAGGTAAAGCTTTTAGTCAAAAAAGTATAATTGTAAAAAATGGTGATACCCTATGGAATATTGCAAAAAATTTAAATTATGATAAAGATGTTCGTGAAACTATTTATGAAATAAAAGAATTAAATAAACTATCAAACTCAAATATACATCCAGGAACTAAATTATTTATTCCTAATTAATAATTATATAGATCTCAAATTTATGGTAAAATATAAATTAAGAGGTGTATATGAATTTAAATGAATTTAATAAAGTATTAGTCATTGTTAGTACTAAAGGAAGAAATTATAAAACTATTTACAATTTACTAAGTGATAAATTAAATAATATACTTGACAGAAATAAATATGAAATAAAACTAACTCAAGATAAAGATTCTGTCACAAAATTTTCTACTGATTTTTCAAGTAAATATAATAATTCATTAATTATAATTGCTGGTGGAGATGGCTCATTAAATGAGACGGTAAATGCAATTGGATGCAATAGTTCAATTAGTATTTTACTTATTCCAAATGGTACAGGTAATGATTTTGCAAGATATATTTACAATAACAATTCTTATGCATACATTATTAATAAGCTTGATAATGTAGATATAGACAAAGTAGATTTATTAAAAATAAATGATAAATTATGTGTAAATATTTTTTCATTTGGATATGATAGTATTGTTTTAGCTAAATCTTTAGAAATAAAAGAAAAATTTCCTATTTTAAGTAAGTTTTCTTTTATGTTAGGTATTATTTTTACTTTTAATAAAATTAAATCATATAAATATGAGTTAAATCTTAATTTAGATACAAAAGAAAATATTGTACTAAGTAAAAATTTAATACTAACAGCAATATGTAATGGTAGATTTTATGGCGGAGGTTTTAATCCTGCCCCTTTTGCTTTATTAAATGATGGGGTTATTGATGTAAATACTATTGACTATTTAAATGCATTTAAATTAATTAAGTTATTAAGATTATATAAAAATGAAAATCATGTTAATAATCCTGTAAGTAACAGTTATAAAGTAATTTCTGGGAAAATTACTTCAAAAGATAATTCTATTATAATTGGAGAAATAGATGGAAATTTATATAATTGTAATGAAGTAGAATTTAATATTATTCCAAATTCACTAAACTTATGTACTATAAAATAATAAGAGCTTCAAAATATGATATATAAAATCATATTTTGAAGCTCTTTTATAAAACATCTTTAATAATGTAGTCAACAATATCATCTGTATTTTTTTCTTTAATATCAATCCAATTACTTAACTCATTTCTTCTAAACCATGTAAGTTGTCTTTTAGCATAATGTCTTGAATTTTGTTTTAACTTTTCAATCATAAATTTTAACGTATATTCACCATTTAAATAAAGTAATACTTCCTTATACCCTATTGCCTTCATTGATTGAGAATTTGGTTTTAATCCATTAAATAGTAAAGATTTTACTTCTTCTATTAATCCTTTTTCTATCATTTTATCTACTCTAGAATTAATCCTTTTATATAAATCTTCTCTATCATCATTTAATACATAAAGATAATATTTTATATCTGTAGAGTTTTGTTTTCTATCATAACTTAATATTTTACCAGATTCTTGATATACCTCAATAGCTCTGATTATTTTCTTTTTATCTTTAATTGTAAGATTTGTATATTTCTCACTAATTTGATGTACTTGATCTAATAATATTTCAGGATTTTTATCATATGTATTTTCTAATTTATTACGTAAATCATAATTTGGTTTAACATTTACAAAGTCAAAATCATGGGTCAATGAATCAATATATAATCCTGTGCCTCCAACAATTATGGGTATTTTATTTGCATCATGTAATTTATTAATTATATCTAATGCATCATTTTTAAATTGCTGTACGGAATAATTATCATCAGGATTAATTATATCAATCATATAATGTTTTATACCATTCAT
The DNA here is from genome assembly GCF_046035835.1 of Helcococcus bovis. Classification (NCBI taxonomy): domain Bacteria; kingdom Bacillati; phylum Bacillota; class Tissierellia; order Tissierellales; family Peptoniphilaceae; genus Helcococcus; species Helcococcus bovis. Next base: position 6,912 of record NZ_JBFNGB010000027.1, on the reverse strand, counting down.
TTCTTCCTTTGTTACCTTTGCTGTACCTATATCTAATTTTTTATATATTTGCATAGAGTCAGCAGATATTATTTCTGTATTCAGTTTTTTAGCAAGATTTATACTTAAATTTGTTTTTCCGACAGCTGTTGGTCCAGCTATTATAATAACTTTTTTCATTTATTTTAACATCCTTAAAAAATTATCATAGTCTAATTCATATATAATTACTTTACCAGAAGGTGACGTATTTGGGTTAGTTGTATTCAATAGTTCTTTATACATCAAATTAGCTTCTATTTTTGTCAAATTTTTAGATTTATGTGATGCTAAAGAAATTGCCTTTTTTAGTATATGATTTTCTTTTTTATCATCAAAATTATTTGTAGTATCTAAAATATTCATAAAGTCAGACTTAGTTGATGGAATATCTAAGTAATAAGGAATAGATCGTATTATAACACTATTATCACTAAATAAATCAACATCATAACCTAATTCTTTGAATTTGTCATAATAAAATTCAAATGTATCTATTTCCTTTTTAGTAAGATTTAAGACAATTGGTTCAAGTAAATTTTGTGATAATTTACTGTTATTCTTATTTTCTCTATCATAAATAATTCTTTGATTTGCGTAGTCAATATCTATAATAATAATTGAGTTGCTATCTATCTTATTAAAAACTAAAAATTTATTGAAAAGTATTGTATTAAATTCTACAGTATCTAAATCTATTTTAATTTGTATATTTTCTATTTCAACTTGATTACTACTAATATTATCTTTTTTTTCTACTAATTTATTATTAAATAAATCATTAGTATTGCTTGAAATATCAGTAAAAACATATGTCTTTTCAGTTTCTTTAGATATAATATTACTATTTTTAGTGTATAAATCTTCTTCATTGTTTTTATTTTTTTCAGATTTGTATAAATCTAAAATCTTTTTGTATCCATCTCCTTGATTTAATTTATGAAAATTAATTGTAGTATCTTCTTTCTCATCATTTATTTCAATAATTTTAGGTTTATCAGATACATATAATGCTTCGGTTATATTTTTCTTTAATAAATCAATTAATTCATCTCCAAATGTAAATTTAATTTTTTGTTTATTAGGATGAATATTTATATCTATAAGTTTTGGATCTACTTTAATATCGAGTTTAAATAGTGGAAAACGTCCATTAGGTATTAAATTATAATAACATGATTCAATAGCATTTGTTATAGAATCATTTACAATATATCTACCATTAACATAAATATACTGCATGCTTCTATTACCTTTATAATACTTATTATTTGATAAAATTGCTTCAACGCTATAATTTTCAGATTTTGTATTTAATTTAATATAGTTGTCAATAAAATCATTACCAAATAAAATTTGTAAATTTATTTTTTCATTTTGAGTATTTAGAGTCTTAAATACTTCTTTATTGTCTCTAATATATGTAAATGATATATTTGGATTTCCAATTGCAAAACTGTACATTAAATGCGTTATTTTATTTGTTTCAGTAATATCACTACTTAAAAATTTTTGCCTTACAGGAATATATTTAAATAGATCAAATACTTCAATTATTGTGCCTTTATTCATACCTATATTATTTTTTTTAATTAATTTATTGTTATCATAAATTAATTCTGTACCTAGATCTTCGTGTGATGTTTTAGATCTTATTGTTAGCTTAGATACTGAAATTATTGAGGCTAATGCTTCTCCTCTAAAACCCATGGAAAAAATATTGTATAAGTCATTGAAATCATTGATTTTTGAAGTAGCATGTCTTAAAAAAGCAGTTTCTATCTCATCACGATGTATACCACTTCCATTATCTGAAACTTTAATATATGATTTACCACCATTTTTAATTTCAACTATTATATTTGTTGATTTTGCATCAATTGAATTTTCTACTAATTCTTTTATTATAGAAGCTGGTCGTTCAATTACTTCACCAGCAGCAATTTTTTGTATTGTATCTTCACTTAATATTTTAATCATTTAATAAATCCTTAGCTTTTTCTATAAAGTCATTTAATAATTTTAATGAATCAATAGGTGTAACATTATCTATTTGTATTGAGCTTAATTCACTTAAAAATATTTCTCTTTCAATTTGTTTTTGATTATCTTCTTTATTATCTATATTAAAACTTAACTGTGTTTCTTTTGATACATTATCTAATTGTTTTAAGATTACATTAGCTCTAAATAAAATTTCATCAGGTAAACCAGATAATTTTGCTACTTCTATACCATATGATTTATCAGTTTTTCCTTTAACTATTTTTCTTAAAAATACAATATTATTATTTTCTTCATGTATTTTAACTTTTAAATTTTCAATACTAGTATATTCATCCTCTAAATCTGTTAATTCATGGTAATGTGTTGCAAATAATGTTTTACAATTAATATTTTTAACAATATATTCTAATATTGATTTTGCAATGCTAAACCCATCATTTGTACTTGTTCCCCTACCGACTTCATCTAATATAACAAAACTATTCTTTGTTGCATTTTTTATTATATTTGACATTTCTTTCATTTCTACCATAAATGTTGAATCACCTTTTGACAGATTATCTGATGCACCTATCCTTGTAAATATTGCATCTGAAATAGAAATATCACATGCTGATGCTGGTACAAAACATCCTATTTGTGCTAGAATCAAAATTAATGCAGTCTGTCTCATATATGTTGATTTACCAGCCATATTTGGTCCAGTTATGATTTGTACTGTTTTATTCTTTTTTCCAATTAAAGTATCATTAGAAATAAAATTTTCAAATCCTAAATTTTGTTCAATAACTGGATGTCTACCATCTTTTATATAGATATAATTTTCATCATTAAATATTGGTCTACAATAATTGTTTTTAACTGATATTTGAGCAAATGAATTTAATGCATCAATTACGGAAATTAATTCAGTTACATTTTTAATTCTTGTGGAATTATTTGAAATATAATCCCTTATTTCAGTAAATAGCTTATATTCCAAATTAATAGTATCTGTTTGTCCCTCTAATATCATATCCGATATATCATTAAGTTCATTTGTGATATATCTTTCAGCATTTTTCAACGTCTGTCTTCTTATATAATTTGATGGTGCTTTATCAATATTTGACTTTGTTAATTCTATAAAATATCCAATATTTTTGTTATATGAAACCTTAAGTTTATTTATACCGGTTCTTTCTCTTTCTGATATTTCATACTCTAGTAATTTTTTTTCACCAATAATAGAATTTTTCTTAATTGAATCTAAATATTCATTATATCCGTCTTTTATTATCCCACCTTCAGTAATTTGAATTGGTGCATCTTCTTTTATTGATTTATTAATTAGATCGTAAATATCAACTAAATCATCAAAGTTTTGAGATAAATTAGTAAATTCAACAAAATCAGAATTTATCAAGAAATGCTTTAAATTAGGTAATTTCTCTAAAGATCTTTTTAATATCAATAAATCTTTAGTATTTGCATTTTGATATGCTATTTTACTTAAAATTCTTTCTAAATCATATATATCTTTAAGTATATTTTCTAATTCAGTTGATTTTTGAAAATTACTTACAAGGTAATTAACAATATCCAATCTATAATTTATATCATTTTTATTTATCAATGGAAATTCTAACCAAGAATTAATTTTTCTAGATCCCATTGGAGTACTTGCAAAATCAATAATATTAAGTAAAGAATTTTTTCTAGTACCATCATTTAAATTTTTATGAATTTCAAGATTATCTCTTGTATTAGCATCAATCATCAGAAAATTTGTATAATTAATATAATTTAGATTATTAATATGAGATAATTCTTTATCATGATATAAATATATATAATCCAATAGTATATACGATGATATAAGTGTAAATATCTTATTTTTGAATAATTTATTACTGAAATTTTTAACTTTAGAATTTATATAACTAATTATATGTCTTAAATTTAACTCTTTATACTCTATATATGATATATAAATATTATTATTTTCAATAAAGTCATTAAAAGACTTAAATTTGATTTGTTCGTTTAAAATAATTTCTCTTGGATTTACTTTTGAAATAAAGTCAATTATATATCTTTCTATATTTTCTTTGTTAAGAATTTCAGTAGTATTAAATTCTCCAGTAGTAATGTCCATGTAAGATATTCCTACAGAATTGTCTTTAAAAAATATACTAGCAATAAAATTATTATAATTTTCTTTACCTTCTAAATCTAGTAAAGTGCCTGGTGATATTATTTTTACAATTTGTCTATCAACGATCCCTTTAGCTTGACTAGGATCCTCAACCTGTTCTACAATTGCAATCTTATAGCCTTTATCAACCAATCTGTTTATATATGAATTTGCAGCATGATAAGGCACTCCACACATTGGAGCTTTTTCATCTAAACCACAATCTCTACCTGTTAAAACTAATTCCAATTCTTTTGCCGCAATTATTGCATCATCAAAAAACATTTCATAAAAATCTCCTAGTCTATAAAAAAGAATTTTATCCATGTTTTTAAGCTTAATATTCATGTATTGTTGCATCATTGGAGTTAATTTATTTATATCTATATTTTTCATTTTTCACCTGTAGTTAATTTATTTAATTCAGTAGATTTATTTATAATTATTATACCAAAAATAACTAAAATTAACCCAATAAGTATTCCTAAATTTAATTTTTCTCCTAAAATTAATGCACTCAATGCAGTGCCAAAAAATGGAATAAAAAGTCTTAAAAATGATATTTCACTTGCTTTATATTCTCTTAAAATAAAATACCACAGTGTGAATGCAACTGAAGAAATTATTCCACCATATAAAATCAATGCAATAGCTTGATAATTAAAATGAAGAGCTTTTTCATGGCCAAAGTATCCAACAATAATTAATAATATTGAACCATATAAAAATTGACCTGAAGCTGTAGCAAATGGCGAAATATTTTTGCCATATTTTTTAACAAATATTGTTCCATATGAGCTTAATAATGCGTTAATAACTAAAAATCCTTCTCCTAAGAATGTAAAGCTAAAATTAAATTCTTTGTTAATATTGGAGAAAATAACTCCTGAAATTCCTAATATAATTGCTAAAAGCTTAAATTTATTAAAGTCTTCATCATTTAATAAGTAATGTGATAATATTACAACTAAAAAAGTTGATGAAGATGTTAATAAAGATGACTTCATTCCTGATGTATTTCCTGTTCCAATATAAAAAAATAAATATCCAAATGAAATTACAATTAAACCAATTTTTAATAAAAATAAAAAGTTTGTCTTTAACTGTACCATATTCTTTCTATCAAAAAATGACATTAAAATAAGAACAATTAATCCAGCTAGGAAAAATCTTAATCCCGCAACATATATCATTGAAAAATAATCATTTGCTCCAATATTTAATATTTTATAAGTAGTTTTAATAGTAGGAAATGCTGATCCCCACAAAAACATACATAAAATAGCTAGTAAATACGCACTAAATCTATTCTTTATAATTTTATTCATCATATCTCCTTAAATAAAAAAAGAGGGATATTATCCCTCTTGCAAAAAATCTTAGTCTTCTAAATTCAAATTATCAAGTAAATCACCTAAATTTGATCCAAATGAGTTATCTTCTTTTGGTTCTTCAGATTTTACTGTTTTCTTTGATTCATTTTTTGGTTTACTGTTTGTTTTTTCAGAAACTTCTTTATTTTCTTTTTTTACAGTTTGTTTTGGTTCCATTAAAGCTCTTTTACTTAAAGAAATTCTTTGATTTTCTGTATCAATTTCTAATATTTTAACTTCTAATTTATCCCCAATATTTAATACATCAGATGGCTTTTCAACATGTTCATTACTTATTTGAGAAACGTGAACTAAACCTTCTACACCTTCTTCTAATTTTAAGAAAGCACCAAAGTCTAATAAGTTTACAACTTCACCTGTTAAAACATCACCAGCTTTGTGATTTTTAATAAATAAATCAAAAGGTTTTTCTGTTAATTGTTTGATTCCTAATGATACTCTACCTTTTTCTCTATTAGCCTTTAAGATTTTAACTTCAACTTCTTGCCCAACTTCTAAAACTTCTGATGGTTTAGTTACTCTATCCCAAGAAATATCTGAAACATGAACTAATCCGTCAACTCCACCTAAATCAATAAATGCACCAAAGTCAACCATACGAACTACTTTACCAGTTACAATTGCATCAGGAATTAATTTTTCCCATACTGTATCTAATTTTTCTTCTTGCAATACACGACTTGATAATACAACTCTCTTTTTCTTTTCATCGATACTTAAAATTCTTGCATCTAAGTCTTGTCCTTCATATTGAGTAAAGTTTTTTACAAAATAAGTAGTGATTTGTGATGCAGGAATAAAACCATTTATTCCCATAACTTTAACAACTAATCCACCTGCATTTGAACCTTTTACTGAAGCTTTTACTACTTCACCATTTTCAAACACTTCTAATAATTTTTTCCAGTTTTTTAATCCTTCAACTCTGATTGTTGATAATGATACATTTCCTTCACCATCATCTAACTTGATTACATATACATCAATTTCATCACCAACTGAAAATGATTTTAATGGATCTGCTGCTTCTTCTTCAGACATTTCGTCTTTTTTTACAATTCCATCATAACGGTATTTAATGTCAACAAAAACTTCATCCTCTTTAACATTAATAATTGTACCCTTTACAATATCTTTTGGGTAAATCTTTACCATACTTTCTTCTACTTGTTCCATAAATTCTTCATTTGTTATATTATCCATTTAACTGACTTCCTCCTAAAAAATAGTATAGATATACTATACGTCTCTATCTATTTTATAATAAAATGGACAATTTTGCAAAAAAACTTTACAAAATCATCTATAATTTTTTTT